>JBBSOM010000016.1:0-14387 GCA_038259715.1 Longimicrobiales bacterium | reverse complement strand
CATGGGCACCGTGACACTTTTTCTGGCTGCGGGGCTCGAGATGCTGCTCACCGGCGTGGTCGCGGCGCAATTCACGCTGCCGTACGGCGTGGGTACGGTCCTGGTGGTCGTGGGCATGGGCCTGGTCTACGTGCGTATGTTCGTGCCGATGGACAGGTTCCTGTCTAGGACGTGGGGACAAGGCGACCCCACCTACGAGTCGAGCGAGCGCCACGCAGGATAGACGACCTCCGGCTTGGTTCGTCCGCCCCCCCTCCCCTCCACCCGGAGCACTTATGTCCGACGAATTCGGCCTTTCGACGTTGGGACAGATCTCCATGAACGCGAAGGATCTCGAGCGGGCGACGGCGTTCTATCGGGACACCCTCGGCGTCCCTCTCCTCTTCCGGGCGCCGAATCTGTCGTTCTTCGATCTCGATGGCGTACGCCTGATGCTCTCCCCGGCGGAAACGCCGGAGTTCGACCATCCCGGGTCGGTACTCTACTTCCGTGTTCCGGACCTCAGCGAAGCCCACGCCACGCTCTTGCGCCGCGGCGTGAGCTTCGACGAAGATCCACATATGATCGCGGACATGGGTAGCTACGAATTGTGGATGGCGTTCTTCCGCGACTCGGAGGCGAACCTTCTCGCGCTGATGTCCGAGGTGGCCACGCCCTGCAACCCGCTGCCAATCAGACCTTGACCCGGGACCCTGCGCGGATCTATTCATCTTCCGCTACAGGTGCAACGACCATCCAGGAGCTATGATGTCTGAGAACGGCGGCGACCGCATCCGGGTGATCCTCCGGTGGATCCAGATCAAGGACAACAAGGAAGCGGCCTGGGACGACGAAGGCGAGTTCCGCTTCCGTTCCAAGGTCACCACCGCCGGGCAGAGCCATGAGCTCCAGTTTCCGGAAGGGGACGCCTTCTGGTCGATTTCCGACCACCCCCGGCGCAACAAGGTGGACAAGATCGACAAGGTTCTCTTCGAGGGGCCGGTCGGCGACTCCGTCGTCGTCGAGTTGTCCGGCGAGGAGTTGGACCAGCTCACGGCCAACGATCATCTGGAGAACTATCGCCGCGAGTATACGGGCGCCGTGTCCTCCTGGGTCGGACGGCACCAGCCGATCGATGAGGGTACGGGCGACCCCGAGAACATGTCCGACTGGCGCGTCTGCTACGACATCGAGATGGCCTGACCGCAAGCGTCTGATCCAGCAGGGACGAGCCTGGAGGCCTCTCGTTCGCTCACGACGGCCACCCCGTCCGGTCCCCAGCGGCCGGGCGGGGTCGTTCGTTTCTGGACGGCCGTCCCTCGCTGGCCGCCTGGCGGATCGCGGTGTAGCATGAATCGCACAGGGCGCCTCGACGCCATCACCATGAGGCGCGCCAGGCGGATCACATGCAACGACCCGGAGGCGAGGGGATGGAACAGGGATTCGTGGCAGTCATCGCCGCACTCCAGGACACGGCGCGCGCGGCCCTTCCCGCGCAGCCTCCGATCCAGCAAGAAGGGTGGACCGTGTGGCTTCCGGGACTGGCCTTTCTGATCCTGGCCTCGTCAGTCTGGGCCTTCTGGCGGCATTTCGCGGACAAGGACGATTGAGCTTCCTGTGATCAGGAAGATCTTCCTCGCCCTGCTGGCGATCGTTCTGGTCCTGGGTGCGACCCTGACCCTCCACGCGGTGCGACTGCCGTCGTTGCAGGGCGGCCCCGAAGAGGCGGTGGTCGTCCCGGTCGACACGACGGCCGCAGCCGAGCACCTGGCGGGTGCGATCCGCATCCCGACTATCTCGAACGAGCGCGTCGAGGACACGGATACCGCCGCGTTCACTGCGCTGCACGAGTACTTCGCTCGCACCTACCCGTTGGTGCACGAACGCCTGACGCTCGAGACGGTCTCGAATCTGAGCCTGCTCTACACGTGGGAGGGCACCGACCCGGGCCTCGCGCCGATGGTGCTCATGGGCCACCAGGACGTCGTGCCCGTGATCCCGGGCACGGAAGGCGACTGGACGCACCCGCCGTTCAGCGGTGACATCGTGGACGGCGCGGTGTGGGGTCGTGGCTCCCTGGACGACAAGATCAGCGTGGTCACCACGTTCGAGGCCGTCGAGGGACTCCTGCGTGACGGATTCCAACCGAAGCGCACCATCTATCTGGCTTTCGGCCACGACGAGGAGCGCGGCGGGACGCGCGGTGCCAAGGAGATCGTGGCGCTTCTCGCGTCACGTGGCGTCGAACCGGCTTTCGTGCTCGATGAAGGCGGCGGCATGACGCAGGGGATGATTCCCGGCGTCGACAGGACCGTGGCCATCGTGGGCGTCGCGGAAAAAGGCTACGTAAACCTCCAGTTGCGTGTGAACGGCCCTGGCGGCCACTCGTCGGCGCCGCCGAAGCAGACGAACATCGGCATCCTCGCGGACGCGATCACCGAGTTGGAGGAGCACCCCTTCCCTGCCCGGCTCGAAGCCGGTTCTCTGTCGGCGATCCAGCATATCGCACCGGAAATGGCGTTCGGCCCCCGCCTTGTTCTGGGCAACCTCTGGCTCTTCAAGCCGCTGCTGACGAAGGCGATGACGATGTCGCAGGAGTCCGCGCCGATGGTACGGACCACCACCGCGACGACGATCATTGCGGGCGGCGTCAAAGCCAACGTGCTCCCGATCACGGCGCACGCGATCGTGAACTTCCGCATCCTGCCCGGCGAAACGCGGGAATCCGTGCTCGCACGGGTGCGGGACGTCATCGGTGACGATCGGGTGCAGGTGGACGTCTACGGCGACGACGCCGTGGATCCCTCGTCCGTGTCCGACGCGGACGGGCCCGCGTTCAAACTCCTGGCTCGCACGGTCCGTCAGGTGACGCCCGACAACGACGTGATCGTGACCCCCTACCTGGTCACTGCCGGAACCGACGCCAAGTACTGGTCGGGACGCTCACCCGGTGTCTTCCGCTTCCTGGCCGCGAAGCTCACCGGCGACGCGATGGGCCAGATCCACGGCACCAACGAGCACGTGCCCGTGGCGGAGGTCGCGCGCAGCGTCGGCTTCCTCACGCAGTTGATCAGGAATTCGGACTCGATGTAGGGGACTTGTTGAGCGCATGGACTCGGCGACACGATTTCGCTCCTGGACCTTGCTGGCGGTGCTTGTTGCTTGACCCCACCGATTGGGCACTCTTGCTGGTCGTCGGCTCACCGATCCCGATATCCAGAATCGTCATCGAGTCGGCGCAGGAGCCCTCTTCGGCGCGGAAGACTCGGCGGCAGCCCTGACGTGTCTCGCCGCAGCTCTTGCATTTGCGGCGGGCGGGGTTGTGACCCATCATCGATCCAGGAAGGTCGGGTGGCGGCGGCCATCCTCGCGCGGCAGGTCGCGGACCTCGACCGCACGGCGCTTGAGGAACTTCCAGCTCGACATCCACCTTTGTCCGAGGACGAGAGCGATGGCCAGCTCTAGACTCCACGCAGTCCGCGGTGCCGTGTTTCTGTCGGCGTTGCTCGTGACCACGCCGCTCGCGGCCCAATCCCCCGCCCAGGCGCTGAAGTCGGTCGAATTCCGCTCCATCGGGCCCACCAACATGGGTGGACGGACCACGGACGTGGACGGGATCCCGGGAGATCCGAAGACGTTCTACGTATCCGGCGCCGACGGCGGGATCTTCAAGACGACGAACGGCGGCGCAAGCTATGCCGAGATCTTCAACGACGAGGGCATCTATTCCATCGGCGCTCTGACCGTCGCTCCCTCCGACCCCAACGTGCTCTGGGTCGGTACCGGCGAGGGTGATCCGCGCAACTCCACGTCCTACGGCGATGGCGTCTACCGATCGACCAACGGCGGCGCGACGTGGACGCACCTCGGGCTGGCCGGGACGGAGCGGATCAAACGCATCCTCGTCGATCCGCGCGATCCCGATACGGCGTACGTGTGCGCTCTGGGGCACGCGTGGGGTGCCAACTCGGAACGGGGGGTGTTCCGCACTCGGGACGGCGGCCACACCTGGGAAAAAGTCCTTTACGTCAATGACGACACGGGCTGTTCGGACCTGGATCTGGATCTGAGCAACCCACGCATCGTATACGCCGGCATGTGGACGTTCCGGCGCAAGCCGTGGCGTTTCGACGACGGCGGTGGCGAGACCGCCGCTTACCGGTCGATGGACGGAGGTGACACCTGGCAGAAGCTGGACGTCGCGGGCGAGGCGCCGATGGCCCGTATCGGCATCCAGGTCGCGCAGAGTCAGCCGAACACGGTCTACGTCATTTCCGAGATCCCCGACCTGAAGGGCGAACTGTGGCGCTCCGACGACCGCGGGGATACGTGGCGCGTGGTCAACACGGACCCGAACATCAACTTCCGCCCCTTCTATTATTCGGACCTGCGTATCGATCCGAACAACCCGGAAGTGCTGTACACACTCTCGGGCTCCCTGAGCAAGTCCACGGACGGGGGGCGCACATTCGAGCGGATCGCGCGCGACGTGCACGGTGATCATCAATCCTTCTGGATCGACCCCACGGACTCGAAGCGGCTGATCAGCGGCTCCGACGGCGGATTTCAGATTTCCCTGGACGCGGGCGAGACCTTCGACGTCATCAACAACGTGACGCTGTCGCAGTTCTATGACGTCTTTCCGGACGATGAGGACCCGTACCGTATCTGCGGCGGGCTCCAGGACAACGGCCACTGGTGCGGACCTTCGAACTCCTTGAACGGTCCGGGCATCCTGAAACACGACTGGATCAACCTGTCGGGCGGCGACGGTTTCTACGCGGTTCCCGTCCCGGGCTCCCCCTGGCTCGTTTACACGGCAAGTCAGGGTGGCAATCTGATCCTGAACGACACCCGCACGGGGGCCAGCCGCCGCATCCATCCATACCCGAAGATCGTGGGGTCGGCCGGCGACGCCATCGTAAATCACAAGTACCGTTTCAACTGGGAGGCGCCGATCCACATCTCGCCGCACGACCCGGCGACCGTGTACTTCGGGGGCAACGTCCTATTCCGTAGCCGTGACTACGGCAATTCGTGGGACGTAATCAGCCCGGACCTGACCACCGACAACCCTGCGAAGCAACTCGACTCGGGGGGCGACATTTATCTGGACAACACCGCGGCCGAGTTCCACACGACGATCATGACAATAGCCGAATCGCCGGTGCAGCCCGGGGTCATCTGGGTCGGCACCGACGACGGCAATATCCAGATCACCCGGAACGGCGGCGAGACCTGGACCAACGTCGCATCCAACGTGAAGGGTCTTCCGGCCGAGACCTGGATCAACAAGATCGACGCGTCGTGGAACGACGCCGGTGCGGCCTACGTGGCCGTCGACAACCACCAGCTCGACGACTTTACGCCCCATGTCTACAAGACGGGGGACTACGGGCAGACCTGGACGGACCTGTCGGCCGGACTCCCGCAGGACGACTACGTCAAAGTGATCCGGGAGGACCCGAAGAATCCGTCCCTCCTCTACGTCGGCATGGAGCGGGGGCTGTTCGCCTCCTGGGACGCGGGAAAGACCTGGGCGAGCATCCGGAACAACATCCCACCGGTTTCGGTGCGGGACATCAAGATCCAGGAACCGTACAACGATCTGGTGATCGGTACCCACGGTCGGGGTGCATACATCCTCGACGACCTGTCGGCGCTCCAGGACCTGCCGAAAGCGATGTCGGATCCCGAGGGCGCCTACCTCTTTCCGATTCGCAGGGCGACGCGCTGGCAGACGGCCAACAAGGACGCCAGCCTCGGGCAACGGGAATGGAGGGGCGAGAACCCACCCGCGGGCGCGTTGATCCGCTATTGGGTCCAGAGCGCTCCCGCCAAGCCGCTCACCCTCGAGATCGCGGACGCCCAGGGCAACGTGTTGTCGAGGTCCGAGGTCCGCGGGGCCGTGGCGGGTGTGAACACCACGACATGGAACCTCCGCCTCGAGGGACCGGAGCCGATCCCGGGCGAAGGGAGTGACGAAGGCGGCTTCTTCGGCTTCGGCGGCTCCGGGCCCACAGCGATCCCGGGCACGTACACGGCGACACTGAAAGGCGACGGCTGGGAGCGCGCCGAGCGTTTCGACGTGCGCGGCGACCCGAGGGTCGAGATGAGCAACGCCGAGTACAAGGCACAGTTCGACGCGGCGGTGGCCCTCGGCGAACTCACGACGCAACTCAACCGGTCGATCGGCCTCGCCCAGAGCGTGACGAAGCAACTCGGGGATCTGGCGGGGACCCTGGCCATGGCCAAGGACGATCCCGCGCTGATCCGCGAAGTGAAGGCCACCGACGACGCCGTGCGCCAGGTGAGCGACTCCCTCCTGCGACGGCCGCCTCCCCGCATGGGGTACCGGCAACGCCCCCGCGCCGCCGAGGAGCTGCGCTCCCTGATGGGCGCGATCTCCGGCGTCGAGGCGCCCCCGACCGTGCCTCAGTCGAACCGACTCGAACAACTCCGGACGGAGGTGCAGGACGCGATCGACGCGCTGAACGTCGTCATCGACACCCGGGTCCGCGCTCTCAACGAAAAGCTGGGGGATCGACCACACATCATGGTGGATCGGCCGAAAGTGATCTCATAGCTACCTGCCCAGGCCCATCACCATCAACTGATGGGTCTGGGCAGGTAGATCTCCGGAAGTCCCGCGGCCCGCAGTATCTCGTTGAACGCCGGGACATCCTCGCTCTTGATCCGCTGAAGCTCGACGGCCAGGTCGGTCCACATCTGGAGGTAGTCCCGCGTGACATCGCGAACCCCCTCGGTCAGAGGCAGGTTCGCACCCCCCATTCGGTCCAACAGGTCCTTGTCCTTCACGAGGAGCCGGGCCTCATACTGATAGTTGTTCTGGCCGGTCCTCAGCTCCTTCTGCAGGATCTCGGCAATCCACCCGTCCACGGTCTCGTCGAGCGCCTCGCCCTGGGTCAACACGTTCCGCGCCTGGGTGAGCTGAAGTATGAGGTCCAACTGCTTCTTCACCTGACGGAGTTCCCTGACGCCGGCCGCCATGTCGGTCGCCGCGTCGTAGAGCGCCGCCGACAAGCGGTCGAGTTCCGCATACTGAGTCTCGGGGTCGGCCACGATCCCCTCGATGCGCGGGTCCATGACGATCCGGAAATCCTGCGTCTGGGAGAAATCGCCCACGGTGAACCGTGCCTTGTAGTTCCCCGGCATCGCAGGATATGCGCTCAGGTCCCGTGACGTCATCGTGATCTCATCCAGGCATGCGAACCGCCCCACCTGCATGTTCCAACTCCACACGTTGTCTCCGTGCTTTCGGGTCAGGGACCGGGGTCGCGGCGCTGCGGGACAGGCAGGGGCATCGCCGGCGGTGAACTCCGAATGGACAACCCGTCCCCCGCTGTCCAGGATCTCCATGGACATCGGGACGTCGTCACCCACCTCGGCGTTGAGCACGTAGTGGATCTGCATGCCCGACGGTGGGTTCGCGCCCAGGCCGCCCTCGGCGTAGTACCCGGACGCGATCTTCCGCACCGCGTCGCGCGGCTTGTACAGGTAGTAGTCCGCGCGGGCCACGGCATCGGAGATCTGATGCAGGGGCGTCAGATCGTCCAGAATCCAGAGGGACCGGCCCTGGGTCGAAACCACCAGGTCCTTCTGCCGGATGCGCATGTCGGTGATCGGCGCCTCGGGCAGGTTGAGTTGCAGCTCCTGCCACATGGCGCCGTCATCGAACGACACGAACAGACCCGTCTCGGTCCCGGCGTAGAGCAAACCGCGCCGGTTCGGATCCTCCCGAACCGAACGCGCGAACGTGTTGCCCGGGATGCCCCGAACGATCCTGGTCCACGTCGCTCCGTAGTCGTTGGTCTTGTAGATGTGCGGCGTGAAGTCGTTCATCTTGTAGCCCGCCGCGGCGAAGTAGGCCGTGGCCGCATCGAAGGGCGACGGCTCCAACACGTTGATGATGCTCTCGGGAAGGTCTTTGGGCGTGACGTTCGTCCACGTCGCGCCACCGTCCCGCGTCACGTGGACCAACCCATCGTCCGAACCGACCCAGATCACGCCCTCCTGGATGGGCGACTCCTCGATGTTGAACACATCGTTGTAGCTCTCCGCCGTGATCTGCTCGTTGGAGATGGGGTAGCCGCCAAGTCCCTGGTGGTCCTTGTCGTTCCGGGTGAGGTCCTCACTGATGACCTCCCAGGTCGTGCCCCGGTCGGTGGACTTATGCAGGTACTGGGATCCGTAGTAGATGACGCTCGGATCGTGCGGCGAAACAAAGACGGGACCATTCCAGTTGGCCCGGTACTTGAGATTCTTCGGCTGCTCGCCTTCGACGCGTTCCGCGTAGGGCCGCACCATACGGTAGTTCCACGTCTTTGCGTCCCACTCGCCCAGGAAGCCGCCGAAGAACGTGGTGTACACGTAGCGCGGGTTCTCCGGGTCCAGGCCCACCGTGGCGGACTCCCCGGACCGGATGGTCTGCCAATCATGCTCGCCGATCCCGTCACCCAGGCTTTGGCTGGCAATCACGATGCCGCTGGCGTCCTGCTGACCCGAATAGACTTTGTACGGGTACAGGTCGTCGGTCATGACCCGGTACATCTGGGCCGTGGGCTGGTTCAGGAGTGTCGACCAGGTACGTCCGCCACTGAACGTCACCGACGCCCCACCGTCGTTGCCGTTGATCATGATGTCGCTGTTGTCCGGGTTGATCCACAGCGCGTGATGGTCGACGTGGCTGTCGGGGATCCCCTGGTACGTCTTTCCCCCATCGATGGACTTCATGGCGGAGCCGTTGAGCACCCAGACCTCGTCCGGGTCCTGGGGGTCGGCGATGATGTGCATGTAGTACCACGCCCGGACGAACGTGCGCGGGTCGTTGCTCACCTGGCGGAAGTGCTCGCCGGCGTCGTCGGAACGGTACACGCCGCCCTCGCGCTCCCGGGCTTCGATGGCGAGGTAGACCACCTTGGGGTCCGCCGGTGAGATGGCGACGCCCATCTTCCCCTTGAGGTCCGGCAGACCGGCAGTGATCTCCCGCCATGTGTCGCCGCCGTCGGTGGTCTTGTACACCCGGCTTCCCGGACCGCCGCTCTTCACCACCCACGGGCGGCGGCGAAACTCCCACGACGTCGCCATGATGATGTCCGGGTTGTGGGCATCCATGCTCATGTCCACGATCCCGGACGAGTCGTTCACGAAGAGGACCTTCGTCCAGTTCTTCCCACCGTCGTCCGAGCGGTAGATACCTCGCTCCTCATTGGGGCCATAGGGGTTCCCCTGCGCGCCCACCCAGACACGGTCCGGGTTGCGCGGGTGCACGAGGACCTGGCCCGTGTGGCGCGTCGCCTCCAGGCCGATGTGCGTCCACGTCTCCCCGGCGTCGGTGGACTTGTAGACCCCATCGCCGTGGGACGTCTTCACGCCGCGGACCGGGGACTCCCCGGTTCCCACGTAGAGGATGTTGTGGTCCGACGGGGCAACCACGATGGAGCCGATGCCCGTGGTATTGAAGTACCCGTCGGAGATGTTGTGCCAGGTGGTGCCGGCATCGGTGGTCTTCCACACCCCGCCGCCCGTCGCGCCCATGTAGTACGTGAACGTTTCGCCGGGCACGCCGACGGCCGTGGTCACGCGGCCTCCCCTGAACGGACCGATGTTCCGGTAGCTCATGGACTGGAACAGCGAGGGATCGACCTGGGCCTGCGCCGTCGCAACGAAGAGCGGGGACAGAACCGCCGCCGACAGGACGAGCCAAAGGGTGCGGAACATTTTCACGGCGGTCGCTCAACTTGTTCAGAGGTGTGGATCAGGGCCCTTCAGGCATCGTGACGCCCCCGACTCAGCGGGGCCGGAAGTGCAGCAGGAGCGCGGGCGTGGGGTGCGTTTTGTCGGAGCCGGCGGCAACCCGGTCGGCCAACGCGAGGACGAGCCGGATCAACAAGTAGCCGCCGCCGACGGCGCCGATGGCGAAGAGGCCGCTCCGTCCCGTGGAGATCTCCCGGACGCCGAGGGTCCGGACATCTTCCTCGGGGATGGTGATGATCTCCCGGATGCGCCGTCCGGCCTCCTCGGATCCCCCCGTTTCGCGCCGTACCGGAACGGCCACGCTCAGGCTGTCTCCCCGAAGGGCCACGAACTCCCCCGTCAGACGCTCGACCCGCTGGTCCGTGCGCTCGGCGAACCGGATCGAGCCGGCTGTCGTGAGCACCGCCTCGACGCGGCTTCCAGGCTCGGGGCCCGGCGCGCCGGGCGGCACCACGTGCGTCGTGTAACACGCGCCCAGCCCCAGCAAGAGGGCCAGGCCCCCGGCAGTCCGCGCAAACTCGCCTTTCACGAACGCAGGCGAAACGATGTCGGAACACCGCGACGTCCCTCGCCTCTTCATCCCATGGCTCCGACCGTCCTCAGCCTCCCTGTAGGTTCGGGTTCGAGTCGAGTTCCGACCGTGAAATCGGGATGCAACTCGCGCCCCAGCCCTGAGGGAAGAGCCCGTAGCGCCGCATGTCGGCGTAACGGCGTGTCTCGAGGAAGGTCTCCCGACTCCTCTCCCTGCGGAGGACGTCAGTAGCCTCCGCCTGGGTCAGATCCGTGGGCAGGGGTTCCAGGTCCACCGCGGCGCGGGTCTTGTTCACAAGGCCCATGGCCTCGGGCACGCTGCCCTGTCCGATGAGTACTTCCGCCTCGATGAGACGCGCTTCCTCCCACTTGCCAACCGGCATGTCGGAGAAGCGCTCCGGGTACTTCTCCTGGATCCAGAGCTCGGTCTTGCGGTCGGGCCCAGTGTTGCCGTTGTCCCAGACCACAGGGACCCTCGGATCGTCCAGGCCCTGGAAGGGCGGACCCACCGTGGACTCGCCCCGCTGATTGAGTTCGCCCCAGGTGTCCGTGGTGAGCCCCGACGTGTTCTCGAAGTCCGCCCACCACCGGAAGCCGTCCGGCACCATGCGCGCGTCGCTCAGAGCCCCGGCTCCGTCACCGAGCATGAGCCTCGTCCGCGCCCTCGCCAGATAGGCCATCTCGGCGGTGGAGTCGACGCCCGCTGCCTGAGCGATCTGGATCGCCGAGGTCAGACGCTCCTCGGCGAGACCGTAGCTTTCGGCCGGCTGGACGGCCGGCCCTCCCTCGTATGCCGCACGGCAGAAGAAGTCACCAAACGCATAGTACGACATTCCCGCGTAGAGCTGTGCCGCTGCGGCACGAGGGTCGGACCCCGGGTTGTCGAGCAACTCCTGGATCCGGCGGTATGTTTCCTCCGCCATGAACCGGGCCTGCTGCCAGTCGTTCCACATCGGCTCGGTGATGTTGCCCGCGCCCACCGGCGCGTCGAGCGCGAGGATCCCCCGTTCGTCCGCATCGTGCCACGACGGCCAACTGCCTGACGCGACGAGTTCGTCCGAGAGGAGTCCCGTGAGGTTGACCGAAAGGTCGAACGCGTCGTTGAACTCCGTAATGGCGCCGCTGAGCATCGGGTCGATAATCGCGGCATTGTTGAGCTTGTCCTCCGTGATGGCGCCGGGATTTTCCGCATCGAAGATGCCTTTGCACCCTGTGAGCGCCACGGTGGCGACGGCCAGCCCTATTACCGTCGACCGGATCCGGATCATGGCCCGGACGTGTTCCACATTCCATCGATTCGCGCGCATATCCCGGACCTCTTCGCTGGCGGTTGCGGTGTCAATTCCGTTCATCTCGACCTCCCCGTCAGAAGACGATGTCCATGCCGAACACGAACGTTCGGACGGGTGGAACGGTGAAGTAGTCGGAACTCACCGAGAGACCCTTCCCGTCGTACGAATCATCCGCGCCGGATAGCTCTGGGTCCACGCCCGAGTATCCTGTGAACGTGGCGAGATTGTGCCCGGTGACGAAGAACCGTGGAGCGGAACCGAGCAGACCGCCCACGAAGCCTTCCGGGGCGGTCCATGACAATGAGACCTCGCGCAGCTTCACGTAGTCGCCGTGGTCGTACCAGTTTCCGTAGCAGCAGGACGCCATCCGCTGTTTGGCCTCTACGTAGGTATCCTCCTGACCGCCCGCGGCCGCGAGGTCCGTGAAGTACTCTTCGCCCGTCCGTCGCGCGTACATGTACGGCCGCAACAGATTCGACATGATGTAGCCGGCGGCCCATTGCGTATTCACGGCCAGGCGGAAGCTGCTCCAATTCACCTCGGTCCCGAACGTGCCGTTGTGGGGAGGAATCCCCGGTCCGAGATAGACCGCGGTATCCGTCGGGAACGGCATCCCGTCCTCGTCATAGCCCGCCACCTTCCGCTCCCACTTCGACGACATCGAGTAACCCTCGACCACGCGGGTGCCGAAGCGGTCGAGGGAGATGTAGGACGTGCCGGGAAGCGACGTGATCTTGTTGTCGTTGTATGCGTATGTCGAGTTGAGGCTCCAGCGCAGGGCACCGTTGTCGATGAGGGTCCACGACGCGTCGATCTCGATCCCCTTGTTTCGCATTTCCCCCACGTTCGTGAGCTGCGTGCCCGTGAAGCCCAGCGACGGGATGTTCTGCCGTGAGAGCAGCGCATCGGTCGTCTTCTGATAGTACCCTGACGCGGTCAGCGACAGGCGTTCGTCGAATAGCCCGGCATCGAAACCGAACTCCAGCTCCTGGCTCACCTCGGGGGCGAGATCGGGGTTGCCCGAGTTCCCGGGTCGGAAGCCGGTCTTACCGCCGGCCGCCTGCCGCGGGACGTAGGTCCGCACCGCGTCGAAAGCTCCCGGCTGGGTCCCGGCCGAGCCGAAGCCTCCACGCAGCCGAAGCGAACTCACGGCCGGCATGGAGAACCACTTCTCCTCGCTGATGACCCACGACATCGCCACCTTGGGATAGGGCTGGAAGCCGAAGTCGTCGCCGAACACGCTGGAGCCGTCCACGCGCAGTCCGCCCGTGAGGAAGAAACGGTCCGAGAATCCGAGTTGCTCCTGGACGAAGAGGCCGCCCGTGGCGTAGCTGACCTCGCTCTCGCCGACGCCGGGAAGCGCCGCGGCGCCCACCACCGAAAGCCCGGGCGACGGAAACTCGCTGCCCGAAGCACTTACGCGGCGCTGGGTCGTCGTGAAGAGCTGGCCGCCGACAGAAAGATGCGATTGGATGGTCTGCGTCACCGGCGCGGTCCACGTAGCGGTGTAGTCGACGTTCGTCTGGACGTTGCTTCGGCGGCTCACGTTCTTCGACCCCTTGAGCTGCCGGTTTGTGATGTACTCGCCTTCGGCATACGGGTCGAAGGAGATCCCCTCGCCGTTGGCCAGGTCGACACCCACGGTCAGCTTGTGCTGGAATGCATCGCTGACCGTGTGGTTGATCGTCACGCCTCCCACCCAACGGTACGTCTTCTCGGTCGTGACGTAGGTCAGGAGGTAGGGCACCGGATAGAACGCCCCGCCCCAGGGGTCCGTGGCGGTCGCCTGCGTTACGGGGTTCCCGAGCTGGATGTTCGTGAGGATGCCGTCGATCACGTTGTCGTTGACCGGGAGTTCGACGTTCGTGTACATGGCCGCCGACGAGATGTCGACGACGAAGTCGCCCAGCGCCATGCCGAGATTCAGCCGACCGTTCATCCGGTTGAACTGGTTCTGCGGGAAGGAGCCCTCGCTGTCCATGAGGTTGCCCGAAGCGAAGTACGAGATGTTCTGGCTGCCGCCGCGAGCCGATAGGCTGTACTCCTGATAGAGTCCGTTCTTGATGAGTTCCTTGTTGGGGTCGGGGTACTTGGGGTCGGGGTTCATCTTCGGCCACGCCGCGGGAAGGCGGTTGATTCCCGCCCTCACCGACCCGTTGAAAGTCATCTTTCCGGTCTGGCCCTTCTTGGTGAAGATCTGGATCACCCCGTTCGACGCCTCCGAGCCGTAGAGTGTCGTCGCCGCCGCACCCTTGATGATCTCGACCCGTGCGATGTCGGCGGGGCTGATGTCGTTGAGGCGACTGGTCTGCTGCCCGCCCACGTAGATCAGCGGATCGTCGTTGGTATCCAGCCGGATCCCATCCACATAGATGAGCGGCTTGTTGTTCTGGGACATGGAGGTCATGCCCCGCAGCGTGATCGTCCCCATGGTCCCGACCGCGCCGTTCCCGCCCATGCTCACCATGCCCGCCTCGCGTCCGGTCAGGAGGTCGGACACCGACGTGATCGGCACGTCGGCGAGCTTCTTTTCGACGTCGACGCTGGCCACGCTCGTCCCGATCGCGCGCCGCCTCGTTGCACCCGGAGTGCCCGTGACGATGATCTCATCCAGGTCCACCGCCGCGTTCTCGAGTTCGAAGCGCACGGTCGCCGTTTGGCCGGCCTGCACCGTGACGACGTGATCCTGGGTGGCGTAGCCGATCACCTCGACGCGGAGAGTGTGCTCGCCCGCGGGAACACCGGGGATCAGGAACCGGCCCTCGGCGTTGCTCAGCGACCCGATCTCGCGACCCACAACGTAGATCT
>JBBSOM010000015.1:0-15505 GCA_038259715.1 Longimicrobiales bacterium | reverse complement strand
TCGGAGCCCCGGGTGCCGCCGCGATCTTCCCGTCCAGCGAAAGGGCCAGTTTGAGCGCCACGAACGCGGTGTCGCACCGCGCCGCGTGGAAGAAGAAGGGGTTCTCGGCCCGGGCGCGGGGTTCGTCCCACAGGGGGCCGACCACTTCCATGCCCGCGTTCCGAAGCCGGTCCGCTCCTCCGCCGGAGTCCTTGCCGGGGTCTGCCGCCCCATAAACCACACGGCTCACGCCCGCGCGCGCGAGCGCCTCGGTGCACGGGGGAGTCTTCCCCTGGTGGGCGCACGGCTCCAGCGTGATGTACGCGGTCGAACCGCCGGCCGCGTCGCCCGCGGCGGCCAGCGCGACTACCTCGGCATGGGGGCCGCCGAATTCACGGTGCCATCCCTCGGCCACGACCCGTCCGTCGCGTACGAGCACACACCCCACCATCGGGTTCGGGTGCACGCGCCCCCAACCAGCGCGCGCCAGCATGCGTGCTCGCTCCAGATGGGCTCGGTCCGCCAGCGTCAGGGGGCCTGTGTCCGGCACGGTGGACCGCTTCAGATCGTCAGCCTGAACGCGATGCTGCCGTACCAGGTGCCCGAGGTCGGATCGAACGGCTTGTAGGAGTACCCCTCCACCGCATGGAAACCCTGGGCCCAGCCGATTTCTCCGGACATCTGCAGGACCAGGAAGTTCATGGCGGCTCCGCCGAAGATGAGCCGCCGGGAACTCTTGAACGAATCGACGTTCGCGAGCACCGGACCGCCGTCCGAGGCCGCCCGGATCGTCGCGTGGCCCGAATAGCGATCCCAACCGATGCCACCCAGGACCCCGATCGAGAGCAGGTCCTTCCCGACGGTCGCTCGAATCGACGTGACCGCCGGATCCACCTCGACCGAACCGCCACCGGTGTCCAGCGAGCCGTACTGGACGCCTCCGATCCAACGCCGGACGACCGAGACGGAGACGCCCGGGAGCGTGAAGGATTCCCGGAGGATCCCGATACGCGCTCCGACGGTCAGCGCGGTGGCTTTCGCATCGAAGCCTTCTCCCGTCGGCAGGAAGGCGATGCTCCCGTGCACGAGCACGTCGACACCCAGGAACCCGCCCACGGTGGGCAGCAACGAAAAGCCATCGAAGATCCCGGCAGTGACCCCTCCGCGCAGTACGGGCACGATGAACGTCGACTCCCGGGACGGTTCCTCACCGGGATCGGCCAGGTCAGGAAGCGCGAGTTTGGCGAAGGAAGCGCGGGCTTCGATGGCGATCCGGGGGGTCGCGCCGAGTCGGCGGCCAAGCGTGCTCGCGCTACCCGAAACTTCTGAGCCGGGACCGGAAAGCAGTCCGAGGTGCCCCTGGAGGGCCCGCGCCGTCACCGCGAGTTCGGTACACCGGATCCGGATCGCGCCACCCGTGACACAGGCCGACGAGAGTGCTTCGACCCCCTGACCGTGTAGCGCTTGTGGCGCCACCGCGAGGACCGCGAGCGCCACCGATGCGGAGAGGCGCGCACGACAGGCTGAACCGCGCCTCCTCATCCGACGTACCGGACCCCATGTCCGACCTCCACGTTGCCCACGTTCCACACCTCCACGCCGGCGTGTCGAAGGGTCTGCGCGACCCCCTCCGCATCGTCGGCACGGACCACCGCAATCATCCCCACGCCCATGTTGAAGACCCGGTCCATCTCGTAGCGGTCCACGTTCCCGCCCTCCTGAAGCGTGCGGAAGAGGGGCGGAACGTCCCAGGCCGCGCGATCGACCACCGCGCCCAGACCGTCGGGAAGCACGCGCGGAAGATTTCCGGGAATGCCCCCACCGGTGATGTGCGCGAGGCCGTGGATCCGCCCCTCTTCGAGGAGAGGCCAGAGGCTGTGCAGGTAACTTCGGTGCACGGTGAGCAGTTCATCCGCGACGGAGCGTCCCGTGCCGGGAAGCTCGTCGTCGATGCCGAGGCCCATCGCATCGAAGACGATCTTGCGGGCCAGCGTGTACCCATTCGTATGCAGCCCGGATGAAGCAATGCCCAGCAGCACGTCGCCCTCGCGGATGCGCCCGCCGTCCAGGATCCGGTCCCGCCCCACCAGACCCACGATGAAGCCGGCCAGGTCGTATTCGCCGGCTGCATAGAAGTCCGGCATCTGGGCGGTCTCGCCGCCGAGCAGCGCGCACGCGTTCTGCTTGCACGCCACGGCCACGCCGCCTACCACCTCCGCGACCACGACCTCGTCCATCTCGCCGGTGGCCAGGTAGTCGAGGAAGAACATGGGCCGTGCCCCCTGGACGAGGATGTCGTTGACGCAGTGGTTCACCAGGCACTGCCCCACCGTGTCGTGCCGCCCTGCCTCGAACGCCACCTTGAGCTTGGTCCCGACTCCGTCCGCCGAAGAGACGAGCACCGGAGCGGCCACGTCGCCGGGTACCTGGTAGAGCCCGCCGAACTGGCCGAGTTCGGACAGTGTGTACGCGTCGCGGGTCGAGGCGACGAGCGCCTTCAAGCGATTCTTGGCGCGCTCGGCGGCGTCGAGATCGACGCCCGCATCCCGGTAGCTCAGGCCGCCGTCACGCATGGCTCGCCTGCACGCGGGTTTCGAAGGCGGTCATCTCCCGGAACTCGCGAACGCGGTCGTAGATCTCCTGCTCGCGCAGTGTCTTGAAGCGGTCGATGCTGAACGCCTCCACCGAGTAGGAACCCATCACGGAGCCGAAGATGACGGCCCTTCGTAGATCGTCGGCGTCGAGAGACCCGGTGCGCGCGATGTGGCCCATGAAGCCGCCCGCGAACGCATCCCCGGCGCCGGTGGGGTCGAACACGACCTCCAACGGGTAGCCCGGGGCGAAGAACAGCCAGTCGTCCGCAAAGAGGATCGCGCCGTGTTCACCCTTCTTCACGACCACGATCCTCGGCCCGCGATCGCGGATCCAGCGCGACGCCTTCAGCAGATTGGGCTCGTCCGCGAGCTGCCGCGCCTCGGAGTCGTTGACCATGAGGATGTCCACGCGCTCCAGCAGCGAGAGGACTTCCTTCCTGCTCTCCGAGATCCAGTAGTTCATGGTGTCGCACGCGACCACCTCAGGCGCTTCCACCTGGTCCAGGACCTGGTGCTGGAGCCTGGGATCGATGTTGCCCAGGAAGACGTGCCGTGAACTCCGGAACGAATCGGGGATCTTCGGTTGGAAGTCCGCGAAGACGCCAAGTCGCGTCTCCAGGGTGTCGCGCGTGTTCAGGTCGTAGTGGTAACGACCCGCCCAGAAAAAGCTCTCCCCGGTGCGCTCCTCGATGCCCGAAAGGTCGGCACCGCGCTCGCGTAGGAAGTCGAGTCGATCCAGCGGATAGTCGTCTCCCACCACGCCCACCACGCGCACGGGGCTGAACACGGTCGCGGCCGCCGAGAAGAAGACGGCGGATCCGCCGAGCACCCGTTCTGCCTTCCCGAAAGGGGTCTCGACCGAATCGAGCGCGACGCTACCGACACAGAGGATCGACATGGGTTTCCGGGCGTGGGGATCAGGCTTCGTCGGCGCTCTCGGCGCGGTCCAGACGCTCGGGGGCGCCGATGCCCAGTAGGTTGAGTCCGTTACGGAGCACGATCTGTACCGCACGCGCGAGGACCAGCCGCACCCGGCGCAGAGCGTCGTCGTCGACCAGCACGGCCAACTCCGGGTTCCGGGATGGGTTTCCCGCGTGGTACCAGGAGTTGGCGGCCCCCGCCGTCTGCTCCAGGTAGTCGCACACCACGTGCGGCGCGTTCCCGGTCGCGGCACGCGCAACGGTCCCGGGGAATTCTCCAAGACGTTTGATCAGTTCACGCTCCAGATCGTGCGTGAGCGCGCTCAGATCGACACCGTCGGACGAGATGTCGTCGGGATCCACGCCGGCCCTGGCGAAGATCGAACACATCCGCGCGTGTGCGTACTGAATCTTATAAACGGGGTTCTTGTCCGACTGGTCGAGCGCCATGTCCAGGTCGAACACCAGGTGGCTGTCCGGCTTCCGCATCTGGAGGAAGTAGCGTGCGACGTCCACGCCGACCTCCTCGAAGAGCTCTCGGAGCGTGGTGTAGGCGCCCGCGCGCTTGGAGAACTTGACCTCTTTGCCATCGCGCTCGACCTGCACCATCTGGTGAAGCACATACTCCGGATACCCTTCCGGACACCCAAGCGCGCGCGCGCCGGCCCGGACGCGGGCCACCGTACCATGATGGTCCGAGCCCTGGACGTTGACGACGCGATGGAATCCGCGTGCCCACTTGTCCATGTGGTACGCGATGTCCGGCAGGAAGTACGTGGGGGCGCCGTTGGAGCGGATCATGACCCGGTCCTTGTCATCCCCGAAATCCGTCGTACGCAGCCAGGTCGCGCCGTCCTTCTCGAACACATGCCCGGTGGCCTTCAGCGCGTCGATCGTTTCCTGGACCTTCCCGGAGTCGTAGAGCGATGACTCGAGGAAGTAGTGGTCGAAGTGCACGCGGAACTCGCTCAGGTCCCGATCCTGGTCGGCGCGCAACAGGGCAACCGCGTAGACGCGCATCGCATCGTGGGCTTCGGCGGACGCGTCGTCGACCCAACGGTCGCCGAACTCGTCACTGAAGCGCTGGGCGATGTCCCGGACATATTCCCCCTGGTAGCCGCCTTCGGGGATGTCCGTGTCCCGCCCATGAAGCTGCTGATAGCGCGCACGCACGCTCTCGGCCAGGCGGTCCATCTGCAACCCGGCATCGTTGTAGTAGTACTCTCGATGCACCTCCCAGCCGGTCCATGTCAGGAGCGACGCGATCGCGTCCCCAAGGGCCGCCTGACGACCGTGCCCGAGATGGAGGGGACCGGTGGGGTTGGCCGAGACGAACTCGACCATCACCCGCTCGCCTCCGCCCGTTTCCGTGCGACCGAACGTCTCGTTCGAGCCGAGGACATCGTCCAGCACCGACGCGACGGCGCCCGCGTCCAGGCGGAAGTTGAGGAAACCCGGGCCGGCGACCTCGACGGCGGTGACGCCCGCGGCTTTCAGGTCCAGGCGTCCAGCCATCTCCTCGGCGATCCCGCGGGGTGGGCGGCCGAGCTTCTTCGCGAGGGAAAGGGCGACATTCGTGGCGAGGTCGCCATGCGTGGGGTCACGCGGCCGCTCGAAGCCGGGGACGACCCCCTCCACCCCCATGTCGTTGAGGACGGCGACGACGGCAGCCCGGATGGTGTCCTGAATTGTGTCTTGAATGGGGTCCGGAGTCATGTCGCTCAGGAGCCCGTGCCCGGGGTGCCTTTCGTTGTCGACGCCCCCTCGCTCTTGGCGGGCGTGTCGCTCTTCGCGGGGGCATCGCTCTTTGCGGGGGCATCGCTCTTTGCGGGCGCCCCGGTGGAGCCCGAGTCGTCCGACGACGCCTTCTTCCGGTAGTCGGCGCTGCGGTGATCGGTGATGTAGAAGCCGCCTCCCTTGAAAAGGAAGCCGGCTCCCGCCGAGATCTGGCGCTCTGCGGGCTCACCGCATTCCGGACAGGCGGCGCCGGGCTCGTCCGAGATCCGCTGGAAGACCTCGAACTCGTGCCCATTCGGGCAGAGGTATTCGTAGGTAGGCATGGCTCGATCAGGTCCAGGACACACAGGTAACAATAGCCTGAAAAGTTAACGCAGACACGAGAATACGACTATGGGGGCACGGCGGTGCGGCCCCGGCAGCCTCATCCGTCGTAGGTGCCCCAGGCACGGCGCAGCGTGTCGCTGATCTCCCCGAGCGTCGCGCCGACTTTCACCGCGTCGATGATCGGAGGCATGAGGTTTTCCTCACCCTGGGCCACGGCCCCGACCCGCTCGAGGCGACCGCGCACCGCGGCCGGGTCGCGGGATCCTCTGCGTGCCGCCAGGGACGCGCACTGACCCCGCTCCAACGCCGTGTAGTCCGGTTGTCCGAAGTGGGCCGCGCCCTCGTCTTCGACATACTGGTTGACCCCGACCACGGGGCGCGCGCCGGACTCCACGTCCTTCTGCCAGGCGTAAGCGGCGCGGTGGATCTCCTCCTTCATGAAGTCGATCGCCCGGGCGGCGCCGCCCAATTCGGCGATTCGATCGAGGTAGGCGCGGGCGCGCTGCTCTATCTCGTCGGTGAGCGCTTCGATGTAGAACGAGCCGCCCAGCGGGTCGGCCGTGTGCGTCACGCCCGACTCCGACGCCAGGATCTGCTGCGTGCGGAGCGCGAGGTGGGCGGACTCCTCGGTGGGGAGCGCCAGCGCTTCGTCGTACCCGTTCGTGTGCAACGACTGCGTGCCGCCGAGCACGGCCGCCAGGGCCTGTATGGTCACGCGGACCACGTTGTTCAAGGGCTGCTGGGCGGTGAGCGTGGACCCGCCCGTCTGGGTGTGGAAGCGCAGGCGGGCCGACGTATCCGAGGCGTCGTAGCGCTCGCGCATGAGCTTCGCCCAGAGCCGCCGCGCCGCCCGGAACTTGGCGACTTCTTCCAGAAAATCGTTGTGGGCCGCGAAAAAGAACGACAGGCGCGGCGCGAAGGTCTCGAATTCGATGCCGCGCCGTACGGCCTCGGCCACGTACTCCAGGCCGTTCGCGAACGTGAACGCGATCTCCTGCGGAGCGGTCGAGCCGGCTTCCCGGATGTGGTATCCCGAAATGGAGATCGTATTCCAGCGCGGTACCTCGGCGGCACAAAACGCCATGATGTCCGAGACCAGTCGGAGTGAACTCTCCACCGGATAGATGTACGTGCCTCGCGCGATGTACTCCTTCAGGATGTCGTTCTGGACCGTGCCGGAGAGCGCGGTGCGCGGCACGCCCTGCTCGTCCCCGAGGGCGACGTAGAGCGCCAGGAGAACGGCGGCCGTCGAGTTGATCGTCATCGACGTGGACACCTGGTCGAGCCGGATCCCGTGAAAGAGGGTGCGCATGTCGTCCAGGGTGTCGATGGCCACGCCCACCCGGCCCACTTCGCCCGACGCCATGGGTGCATCCGAGTCGTACCCCATCTGCGTCGGCAAGTCGAACGCCACCGACAGCCCCGTCTGGCCGCGGTCCAGGAGGTAACGGAAGCGCTCGTTGGTCTCTTCGGCCGTGCCGAAGCCCGCATACTGGCGCATCGTCCACACCCGGCCGCGGTACATGTCCGGATAGACGCCGCGCGTGAAGGGGAACGCGCCCGGCTCACCGTCGCGGCCGGACCCCTCGGCTTGCTCGCTCCCCGCCTGGTAGACGCGAGCGACCGGGATCCCGGAGGCGGTCGCGAAGCCCGGCTCGTCCGTCATGAAGCGTCCTCCCCCGCGCTTTCCGTGCCGTCGGTCTCATCCGGCGCCGCGAGGTCGATCAGGATCTGGTCCTTTTCCACGGCCTGCCCCGGCTCGACGTGTATGTGCCGCACGACGGCTGGGCCCTCCGCCTTCAGTTCGTTCTCCATCTTCATCGCCTCGACGATGATCAACCCCTGCCCCGCTTCGACGCGGTCCCCTGGCACGACTTCCACCTTCACGACCAGGCCCGGCATGGGGGCGCGCACCGGTTTGGGGCCCGCCGCACTGGCCGCCGCTCCGGTCATCCCTCGGATGGTCCGGGTGCGCTCGTCGATCGCCTCGGTGGCGTAGCGGCGTCCGCCCGTATGGATGTCCCACGTACCGGAACCGGCCCGGTTCATGACCATCCGGTGCGACACGCCGTCCAGGAGCAGGCTCCGGATGTTGGTTCCGTCGACGCGGGCCAGATCGGCTTGGGCCGGCCGGCCGTCCACCGTCACACCATCGGCATCGAGGTCGACCTCGAAGGTGCGGCCGGCGAGCGTAACGAAGTAGCGCATTTCAGCGGTCCCCGGGAGGGTGAGCGGGAAGTCGTCGGCATTCGTACTCGGCGGCGTTCATCGTGTCAGACGCCGGAAGGCGTGAAGACCGCCACGGTCTCCACGTGAGCGGTCTGCGGGAAGAGGTCGAAGCAGTGGAGCGAGTCGAGCGTGTAGACCGACCTCAGACGCGCCGCGTCGCGCGCGAGCGTGGCGGGGTCGCAACTCACGTAGATCACCCGGGCGGGACGGTGCCGCGTCAGGAGGTCGGGGACCCGCTCCTGCAGGCCGGTGCGGGGCGGGTTCAGGATCACCAGGTCGGCCGGGAGGCACCGTCCGAGGTGCTCCTCGACCGGTCCCTCGACGACATCGAAGCCGTCCGGGGCATCCTGGCGCGCGGCAGCCGCAGCGTCGCGGTCCCATTCGATGCCCGTGACGCGCCAGCCGTCACGCGCGAGCCGGCGGCCGTATACCCCGACCCCGCAATACGCGTCGACGGCGGTCATCCCCACGGCCGTTTCCGCCGGCGTTTCCGCGCCCGCCCGTGGGCCGCACCGATCGAGCACGTGCGCGACGAGCTGCTCCGCCGCGCCGCGGTTGACCTGGACGAAGGCGTAGCCGGACACGGAAACCCGCTCGTGGTTCCACGCCTCCCCGAGCGCCTCGCCGTACACGCGGACCGGGTGGTCGTGTCCGTCGGGATGGTGCCAGACGGCGCGTAGCCCGTCGACGCGCTGGACCAACTCCTCGGGCCGCCAACCCGCCTGTCCTCCGCGCACGAGAACGAGCAGCCCGTCCTGAACGGTACGGAGCGTGACCCGCACCTCCCGAGCCGGCGGCAAGGGACGGTCGCCGGCCTGCCATACCTCGCCGAGGCGTTCCCATGCCTGCGAGATGGGGGATTCAGGGAGCAGGCACTCGTCGCGCACCTCCACGATCCGGTCGGGATCCCCCTGGGCGTGCAGGCCGGCCACCACTTCGCCCCCGGCAACGCGCCGGACCGTGTACGTCATGCGGTTCCGGTACGCGTACTCGAGCGGCGACGGCTCGACCGTCGGGGGCGTGGTCTCGATCCCCCCGATGCGGGCCAGCGCGTCGGCCACGAAGCGAGCCTTCCATTCGAGTTGCCGCTCATAGGCGATGTGCTGGAGCGTACACCCACCGCACTCCGCGAAGAGCGGACACGGGGGATCGAGGCGATCGGGCGAGGCCTCGACCACGCGCACCAGGGAGGCCTCCGCCCACCGTTTCTTGACGCGCCCGACCTTCACGTCCGCGAGGTCGCCGGGAGCCGTGCGCTGCACGAAGCCGACTCGTCCGTCCGGAAGGTCGACCACGCCGGCGCCGCTCGAGGCGAGCGCGCGGACACGGACACGGACCACCGTGCCGGTGGCCACCGTTGAAGGGGAAGTGCTCAAGGCCACCCCGACCGCCTCCAGGCCGACATGCCGGTAGCTCCGATGTTTCCGGTGTTCCCGATGTTTCCGATGCGAGGCAGGCGATCCCGGCCCCTGGTCTCTTCCTCGAGAAGGGCGGCCGCCACCGCGGCTGCTCGAAGCACGCCTTCGTCGTGCCCTCCCTCCGTGAGCGCGGGGTGCTCTTCGATGTACCGGATGGTGAGCGCTCCGGAGCGGAAGTCGTCCTCCTCCATCACCCGGCGGTGGAACGGGGCGCTCGTGTCGACCCCCACCACCACCAGTTCGTCGAGCGCGCGCGCCATGCGGGCAATCGCGGCCTGCCGCGTCGGGGCGTGCACGATGAGCTTGGCCAGAAGAGGGTCGTAGTGCAGCGACACTTCGAATCCCTCCCGGATGCCGCCGTCCCAACGGACCCCGGGTCCCGCGGGGATTTCCAGGTGCGTCACGGTACCGGTCGACGGGAGGACTCCGCGGTACGGGTCCTCTGATGTGATGCGGCACTCGATGGCGTGGCCGGTCAACCGCACGTCGTCCTGCGTGACGGTGAGGCGCTCTCCGCCGGCGATGCGGAGTTGCCACTCCACCAGGTCCAGCCCCGTGACGAGCTCGGTGACGGGGTGCTCGACCTGGATCCGGGTGTTCATCTCCAGAAAGAAGAACGCTCCGTCCTGGTAGAGGAACTCGCAGGTGCCCGCGCCCACGTAGGAAACGGCTTCGGCCGCACGGACCGCGGCCATGCCCATCGCATCGCGCTCCCCGGGCGTGAGCACGGGCGAGGGAGCTTCCTCGACGAGCTTCTGGTGCCGACGCTGGATCGAGCACTCACGCTCGGCCAGGTGGATGACGTTGCCGTGTGCGTCGCCGAGTATCTGGATCTCCACGTGCCGCGGGCGGCCGAGGTAGCGCTCGAGGTAGACCGACCCGTCGCCGAAGGCGGCCAGGGCCTCGCGCTGGGCCGCTTCGAAGGCCTTCGGCAACTCCGAAGGCTCCGCGACGACGCGCATCCCCTTTCCACCCCCACCGGCCGCGGCCTTGAGCAGCACGGGATACCCGATGCCTTTGGCGGCTTCGAGCCCCGCGTCGACGTCCTCCACCGGGTCGACGAGGCCGGGAACGATCGGAACGCCCGCGGCCTGCATGCGCCGGCGGGCCTCGGTCTTGTCGCCCATGGCGGAGATCGTCTCGGCCGTCGGGCCGACGAACGTCAGGCCGGCCTCGGTGACCGCCTTCGCGAAGTGCGCACGTTCGGCGAGGAACCCGTACCCAGGGTGGACCGCGTCCGCGCCCGCCGCGCGCGCCACATCGAGGAGTCGGTCCACCCTCAGGTAGCTCTCGGAAGAGGCCGCCGGCCCCAGCAGGTACGCCTCGTCGGCTTCGAGGACGTGGGGGGCCAGGCGGTCGGGTTCGGAGTACACCGCCACCGTGCGGATCCCCAGTTCCCGGGCCGCTCGGACGATACGGACCGCGATCTCGCCGCGGTTGGCGATGAGCAGGGTTCTGATCAAGGATCGCCGGATGGAAGGCGTTGCGAGGCGAGGGGCTGTGAGCTTGGAACCCTGAAACCTACGCGTAGTGCGGCGGGGGGGGAAGAAAACGGGGGCGGCAAGCGCGGCCGACCCCCGTTCGAGGGATCCGTCCCGCGTACCTCTCCAGGCGGGATTGGCCCTCCCCGTCAGTGGGGCCGGTGCCCCTCCACGGTGATCTCCCGCTTCTGGCGCATGACGCGGAACGTAATGTCCTCGTCGGGATCGTAGCTGCGCAGGATACGACGCAGATGCTCACCGTCGGAAACGGCGCGATCGCCGACGGCCAGAACGACGTCCCCCGGCTGGAGGCCCAACGTGGAGTCAGCGTCTACGTCCGTGACGAGCACGCCCTTGTCGGTGCCGAAGTAGGTGCCGAGTCCCGCGTTCATATCGGCCAGGTCGAGTCCCCCGTCCGAGCTGAACCAGGTGAGGCCACCGGGGTTCGATCCGACCTGGAAGCGGGGCGCCCCCCGCTCGAAGCTGCGCAGGCGGTCACGGAGGGCTCCAGCATCCACGCCGAACGAGCGCAACGTACTCCACGCGCCCATGTCGCGGGTCTCGAGCGTGGTCGTGTGCGTCGTCCCGTCACGCAGGTATTCGACCGCGACCTTCTGGTCGGGCTCCAACGTGCCTGCAATGGCCAGAAGCCGCTGGACCGGAAAGGAGGCATCCTTGTCGAAGCCCGCTTCGGTATCGTGGTCGAGCGGATCGAGAAGGCTCTTGCCGTCGAGACGCGTGACGATGTCGCCCGCGGCGAGGCCGGCGTCGGCGGCGGGCCCACCCGGCGTCACGGACTCGAGGCGCGCCCCACGCGCTTCCGCATCCGCCACAGGGCCGCTCGCGACCACGACCCCGAGTCGAGCCCGCTGCACTCCCGGGAGCCCGGCAAGCGCGAACCCTCTCACACCGAGCGGTGTCCGCAAGCAGGTACAGTCGTCGATCTTCTTGCCGTCCCGATCGACGCAAGCGCACTGCGAGCGCTCGGCCCGCGGGGCGCGTTCCTGCGCGGACAGAGGGGAGAGCGCGGTGAGGGGGCCGAACGCGGCGCCCAGCAAGGCCACCAGCAGAGTGGAACGGCGGGCCGAGCGCCCCCTGATCCAGCGCGTCATCGTCATCATCATCATCATCCTCATCCTCCTCCTCCCAAGTGATCTGAAGCGTTCGGTGCAGCCATCCGTTGGGATGGGGCACCCGACCGGGAGGGTTGTCCATTGTCCAGGCTCGAGCGAGCCGAGCGACGCCGGGGGCGCTCGAGGCGCCAAACGCTTCCTACAGGGGGATGTTCCCGTGCTTCTTCGCGGGATTGGAGTCCCGCTTGTTCCGGAGCATATCGAGCGCACTGATGAGGCGCGGACGCGTCTCCCTGGGGTCGATGACGTCGTCCACGTAGCCCCGGGATGCGGCCACGTACGGGTGCGTGAGCGCCTCCCGGTACTCTTCGATGCGCGCCGCCGTGGCCGCCTCGGGGTCGTCCGCTCCGGCGATCTCCTTCCGGAAGAGGATCTCGACCGCCCCCTTCGGGCCCATTACGGCGATCTCCGCCTGGGGCCAGGCGAGGTTCACGTCCCCCCGGATGTGCTTCGAGTTCATGACGTCGTAGGCGCCGCCGTATGCCTTGCGCGTGATGACCGTCACCTTGGGCACCGTCGCCTCACTGAAGGCGAAGAGCAGCTTGGCGCCGTGGCGGATGATGCCTCCATGTTCCTGCGCGACCCCGGGCAGGAAGCCGGGCACATCCTCCAGGACCACCAGCGGGATGTTGAACGCGTCACAGAAGCGAACGAAACGAGCCCCCTTGTCGGACGAGTCGATGTCGAGAACGCCGGCCAGGACCTGGGGCTGGTTGGCCACGATCCCTATGGCGTGCCCCCCCAGATGCGCGAAGCCCACAAGGATGTTTCCGGCGAAGCCGGCGTGCACTTCGTAGAAGTCCCCGTCGTCCACCACGTGCCGTATGACATCGTGCATGTCGTAGGGACGATTGGCGTTATCCGGCACTATTTCGAGTAATTTCTCATCACGTCTGTCGACCGGATCCGCACTCTCCCGACGTGGCGGCAACTCAGCGTTGTTCTGCGGGATGAACGCGAACAATGCCCGGACGGCCGCGAGCGTCTCGGGCTCCGAGTCGTGGGCGAAATGCGCTACGCCGGACTTCGAGGCATGCACGTCCGCACCGCCGAGCCCTTCCATGTCGATGTCTTCGTGCGTTACCGTCTTCACCACGTTGGGACCGGTCACGAACATGTAACTCGTGCCCCGGACCATGTAGACGAAGTCGGTGATGGCAGGCGAGTACACGGCGCCGCCCGCGCACGGGCCCAGGATGACGCTGATCTGGGGGATGACGCCGCTCGCCAGGGTGTTGCGCAGGAAAATGTCCGCGTAGCCGCCGAGGGAAACGACACCTTCCTGGATCCGTGCACCCCCGGAGTCGTTGAGCCCGATGATGGGCGCGCCGTTCTTCAACGCCATCTCCTGCAGCTTCACGATCTTTTCCGCGTGCGTTTCCGAAAGGGAGCCGCCGAAGACCGTGAAGTCCTGGCTGAACAGGTAGACGAGCCGGCCATGAATCATCCCGTACCCGGTCACGACCCCGTCGCCCAGAACCTTCTGGCTGTCGAGCCCGAACTCGGTCGAACGGTGCGTGACGAAACGGTCGAACTCGACGAACGAACCCTCGTCGAGCAGAAGCGCGATGCGTTCACGGGCAGACAGCTTGCCACGCGCGTGTTGCGCCTTCATGCGCGCTTCCCCGCCTCCCTGTTCGGCGGTGCTTCGCAGTTCTTGCAGTCGCTTCAGTTTGTCCTGGATCGACATCGAGGTTGCTCTATCCGACAGGTTTAAGGGTGCCGTCTTCGATCTGGACGATATGCGTTCGACGCACCACGCGCCCGTCGAGCACCGAAATGATCCCGGTGGCACCCTCGAGATCGCGGGTCCGCTCGAGGGCGGCGCGCATGTCCATGGGGCTCCGCACCCCGCTCCGTCCGGCTTCGAGCAGGAGCAAGGCCGCGTCGTATCCGAGCGCCGGCACCGGACTCACCAAAGTGCGCCGGAAGTGACTCTCATAGGCCCTGCGGAAGCGCGCGTACCCCGCCGAGCCGGGCCCCGCGTCCATGGGCGCGGTCGCCACCACGCCCGTGGTGTGGCGTCGGTCGACCGTGGCCAGCGTCTCCGGATCCGTCCAGCCCGATGTGCCGAGCGTCCGGATGGCCAGCGTGTCGAGGCCGTAGAAGGTCACCTGCGGCGCGACCAACTCGACATCTTCAGCCGGGATCGGGAGGAAGACCGCCACGGGATCGAGGACCTCGACGTGCAGGGTGTCGTCCGGGCCCAGGCCCAGCGCCGCGATCTCGTCGGCCCGCAGGGCGTCCCGCGCCCCCTTGATCTGGGCTTCGAAGAAGGTGGAACCGGCGTCGTACGCGAAGCGGCCGGCCAGCGGAATACCCTCCTCCCGGAGCGCGTCCACGAATGCGTCGGCTTCTTTCGTCGATTCCGACGCCCGCGAATGGATCACCGCGACCCTCTTGAATCCGGCCCGTGCCGCGTACCGGGCCATCGCGACCGCGGCCGCCGGATCCGCGCCGGAGAGCGTGTAGGTACCTTCGCCAGGCTCGACCCGGGCCGTCGGCGACACCAGCGGCAGGGGGCCGCGGCGGGCCTGCGCCGCCGCGTCCAGGGCGGTGGCTTCGAGGAAGCCGACGGCTCCGAGGGCGTCGGTGCCTTCGATCTCCGTGACCGCCGCGGCCGCGGCGCCGGCGTCGCCACGGTCGTCGTGGGCGTCCACCTGGACCTCGGCGCTTCCCTGGAGGGCGGTGGCCGCCGCGACTTCGACGCCTTCGGCGATGAGGCCGGCGAACTCCTTGAAGCCCGGCGATCCGCCGAGAGGCAGGACGGTCGCGATATCGACCGTCTGCATGGGCGCCGGTGCCACGGGCTCGGTCTTCTCCACGCGACTTTCGGCGCTTCGGGCACCTTCCCGCGCTCGATTCTGAAGGATCCGAGCCTCTTCGGCTCGGGGATCACCGGCCTCGAGCAGGCCGATGTAGCGCGTTGCGGCCTCGTCCGCCCCCGTCCAGTCCTTCAGGGCCAGGTCAGCCTCGGCTACCAGCCTCAGGGCGCGCCCGGAGACCCGCGAAGCCGGATAGCTGTTCACGACTTCGGTGGCCAGGGTGTGCGCCCGCGCGGCGTCCCCCGTGGAGAGCGCACTTTGCGCGCGGACGAACAAGTCGGCCGCAGCCTGCTCCGTTTGCGCGCTTGTTTCGCCAACCTGGACCACGGGATCGGGCCACGCCGGCGCCGTCGTCTTCCCGACGGGTGGTCCCGCCAGGCGGCACGACGTCAGTGCCAGGATCAACGGGAAAAGGAAACGCCCGGACGCAGGAGGCGTCCGGGCGATCCCACTCCAACGGGTCATGATTCCCCCATGGGAGATTCGAAACTCACGAGGACTCAGACCTCCGTCTTGGCTTCGGCCTCCGGCTCGTCCGCAGCCTCAGCCTTGGGCGCTTCGGCCTCCGGCTCGTCCGCAGCCTCAGCCTCCGCTTCGGCCTCCGGCTCGTCCGCAGCCTCCGCCTCCGCTTCAACCTCTGCTGCGGCTTCGGGCTCGGGCGCTTCGGGCTCGGCCTCGGGTGCTTCGGCTTCCGGCTCGTCCGCAGCCTCAGCCTCCGTTGCCGGTTTGGATTCCGCAGCCTCGGCCTTCGGAGCCTCGGTGGCCTCCGCAGACGCACCCTCTCCGGCGCTCTCGGACTCTCGGGCCGCGCGTGCCGCGTCGATGACCTCCTGCGGTTTGCGTTCGGGCTTTTCGGTGACCT
>JBBSOM010000014.1:0-15611 GCA_038259715.1 Longimicrobiales bacterium | reverse complement strand
TCGCTCTCACGCGGAATCCGGTCGCGCACCGCGAGCCAGAGCGCAAAGTACCCTCCGGCCGAGTGGCCCGCCGCGATCACCCTGTCGAGGTCGAGCGGGTACGTACGGGCCAACGCGCGCAGGGCGTCGGCGCCGTTCTCGATGTCCAGGAAGGTGGCGGGCCACCCACCTCGGTCGTCCCCCCCGACCCTCCGGTACTCGATACTCCACACCGCGTAGCCGGCGTCGGCCCGCGCCTGCTCGAGCGGTCCGACGTGGCCGATCGGAAACGCCGACAGCCAACAGCCGCCATGCACGAAGAGGATGACCGGAAAGGGCCCGTCGCCCTTCGGGAGCCGCAGGTTTCCGAACTGGAGCGGCCCGTCGCCGTACGCCACACGGTGGTCCGGCGGCGGTGACGTCATCTTCAGCAGGTCGCCGCTGGACAGGAGCGTCTGCCCCGAGACCGCCACGGGGAAGGCCAGCGCGCACGCGAACAGGAGCAGCGTGGCACGACGGAGGCGGCAGCGGATCGGGAACGGGATCATGCGAGGAAGATGGGGGGATGCTGGGGCTGCCGCGAGACGAAAGGAGAGAGCCCCGCACGCAGCATGCGTCGCCTCTGCGCCCGCGCGCACTCGCTCGGATCGCGGCCGTGGGACGCCGCCCGCTCCGTGTCGTCGAGATGAACGACGAGCACCTGATCCCCATGGGCGCCGACGCCTCAGTTGTGCATGGACCCTACGATGTCACCTGGGCCTGGTCGCAAGCGATCCACGAGCACGCGTCCCAACCGGACGGCATCCGCTACCGGGCACGCCATGACGACTCGGGCTTCTCCATCGGCCTCTTCGAGCACGCAGCGCCCCGCCTCGTCGCTCTGTCATCCGTTCCGCTGCTCGACGTGTCGCTCGCGCGCATGCTCGGCAGTACACTGGATCGCTACCGGGTCGGGCTGGTGGAGTAGCCAAGGGGGTTGCCCCATCGCCAGGACCGCCTCCCCTTTTCGACACGCTAGTCTGTCCGGTCACCTCCTCCTATCGGATCCGGCGCATGCGCACCCTTGTTCGGGCCACGGCCTGGCTGCTCCTCGTCTGCTCCCTCTCCGCCGCCCCCGTCTTGGCATGGCAGGCTGCACCCGCCGTCTCGGTGAGCTCGCACCTCTTGGACGCCGTGCCCATGCGCCTGATCGGACCGACGGCTCCATCGGGCCGTGTTTGGCAGGTGGCAGGCGTACCCTCGGAACCCAAGACGTTCTACGTGTGCACCGCGCAGGCCGGAGTGTGGAGAACGACCAACCACGGCACGACGATGGAACGGGTCTTCGCGGAAGATGGAGCGTCTTCATGCGGCGCGGTGGCTGTCGCACCCTCCGACCCCCACCAGATCTGGGTCGGCACCGGCGAGCCCGCGGCACGGCAGTCGGTCGGTTTGGGACGTGGAGTCTTCAAGTCCGTGGACGGGGGCGTCACCTGGCAGAGCGTGGGCCTCGAGAATACCGAGGAGATCGCCGCCATCGACATCGATCCCCGGGACCCCGGTACCGTGCTCGTCGCCGCGACAGGGCACCTGTGGGGCAGGAATCCGGAGCGGGGAGTCTACCGGACCGGCGACGGCGGTCGCACATGGACCCGAGTGCTCTTCGTCGACGACCAAACCGGGGCCATCGACCTGGTTCGGGATCCATTCGATCCGGACATTCTCTATGCCTCCATGTGGCAACGGATGCGCACCGGCGGAAGCCAGATGCGGGAATCCGGTCCAGGCAGCGGCATCTTCAAGAGCGAGGACGGTGGCCTCACATGGCGTCGCCTGACCCAGGGGTTACCGACCGACGATCTGAGCAAGATCACGCTGGCGGTGGGACATCACGCCGCCGGCCTCGTCTACGCATTCGTCATGGCGGGAGAGCCCCAGTCCCCCGGTCGCACCGTGGATTCCGGCGGCATTTTTCGTTCCGATGACGGTGGCGGCCACTGGGAGCGCGTCAGCGACAAGATCGCGTCGCGAACCTACTACACGCACTTGAAGATCGATCCGAACGACGACCAACGCCTGTGGATCCTCGACCTCGGGCTATGGCGCTCGGACGACGGCGGCAGGAACTGGGTCGAGCACAACACTCGCCACGTACATGCCGATCTTCATGGCTTCTGGATCGACCCGAGTGACTCGGAGAACCTGGTGCTCGGCGGCGACGGAGGCGTGAGCACGTCGATGGACGGAGGCGCAAGTTGGGTACAGACGGTTCTGCCGCTGGCCCAGTTCTACGCTGTCGACGTTGACGACCAGGAGCCCTACGGCGTCTACGGCGGCATGCAGGACACCGGGAGCTGGATCGGCTGGAGCCAGACGCGCGATGTCGAGGGCATCACCACGCACGACTGGATCAAGGTTCGAGCCACCGGTGACGGGATGGCCATCCACCCCGACCCTCGTGACCCCAACATCATTTTCATGGTGCAGAACAACGGCAACACGTCGCGGTTGGATCTGCACTCATGGACTCGCACCGAGATGCAGCCTACGCAGGAGTGGGCCGCAGAGCAGGGTCTGGGTCGGCTGCGTTGGGACTGGACGGCACCGTTGATTCTGGACGCCGACGACCCGGACGTGTTCTACCTCGCTGCGAACTACGTCTTTCGCTGTGCGATCACGGCCGCACACCCCGAGGGCGACGTAGATCACACCTGCAGTCCCATCAGCGGCGATCTGACGGCTCAGCAGGATACGCCGTTCGACGGCGTCGACGGTGCTTATCACAGCTATGGCGCCCTCTTCTCGATCGCGCAGTCCCCCGTGGACACCGATGTACTCTGGGCAGGTGCCGACGACGGCCCGATTCATGTCTCAAGGGACCGCGGCAGGAGCTGGACTCGAGTCGACGCCGGCCTTCCCACGGGCGCGCCCACCCAGGCGGTGGTCTCGAAGATCGAGCCATCGCGCGCGGGTGCCGGTATCGCCTACGTCGCGCTCGACACTCATTACCGGGACGGCAAACGGCCGCACCTCTACCGGACCGAGAACTTCGGCGGCGCCTGGACGGAGATCACGTCCGATCTGCCGGAATGGGGCGTCACCTACGTGATCCTCGAGGACCCGCACAACCCGAACGTGCTGTACCTCGGTACGGAGACGGGGCTCTTCGTGTCCATTGACCGAGGCACGCACTGGCTACGCTGGCGCAGCAATCTCCCGACCACGGCGGTGCGCTCCCTCGCCATCCAGGCCCGCGACCGGGAACTGGTCGTGGGAACGTTCGGCCAGGCGATCTGGGTCGCGGACATCGCTCCGATCGAGCAGCTGGCGGAGGCGCTCACGCATGAGTCCTTCCTCTTCGATGTGAAGCCGACCGTAGCGTACAACCTTCGACACACGTACGGCATCACCATTGAAGAGCTGAACGGCGACGTCTTCTTCCGTGGGGAGAATCCCCCATACGGAGCCGCGATCTTCTACTACCTCGGGACCTCCCTCGCGGGGCCGGCGAAGCTCGAGATCTCCGACGCGTCGGGCGACGTGATCCGCACCATGGAAGGTCGGGACGGGCCGGGCCTCCACCAGGTCACCTGGGACCTCGAGCCCGACCCGGGGCGTCTGGCCCCGCGAGATCCGACCGTCCACACCGCCCCCGAACTCCAGCGCCGCCGCCGGGTGGCGCCCGGACTCTACACGGTCACGCTACACGCCGGCAGCGTATCGCTATCGCGGGAGATCATGGTCCGCGCCGAAGCTGACGGAAGGAGCTGGGTGGTGCCCAGATAGCCGTGGTAGGCCGCTTGTGCAGAATGGCAGGTAGTCCTCCACCGCCGAGAGGAAGGACGCGCTGGTGGCGCTGGTGGCCTCGGTCGTTGCCGGCCCCGATGCCACGGCACATCTTTCGGGGCCTACGCCCCGTGTCGACCTCTTCGGAAACGAGCATGACCGATCCTTACGACCTTTCCGGCCAACGTGTCCTGGCCGTGGACGATTCCCCGACGATCCTGGCCCTGATTGAGGGGGTCCTCGAGGAGACGGGATCGAAGGTCACAAAGGCGGCATCGGGGGCGGAGGCTCGCGAGGCAATGGCCAGGCCGGGCGGATTCGATCTTATCCTTCTCGACTTGACCCTCCCCGATGCCGCCGGTCTCGATCTGCTCAAGGAGATCCGGGCTGTAGATTCGCGGGTTACCGTGGTGCTCATCACGGGGAGCGCGAGCGTCGCGTCGGCCACCGAGGGCTTCGCGATCGGCTCCGACGGATACATCGATAAGCGCTTCCTGGAAAACCCGGACGAAGTCGAGGCGCTTCCGTACGCGCTGAGTCAGGCGATGGCTCGCCGCCAGGGTCTCGTGGCGCAGGAACAGTTGGAGGAGATGAAGCGGAGTTTCTTCACCATGGTCACGCATGATGTCCGTGGGCCCACAGGAAACGTTGCGCTCCTGCTGCAGATGGTGCTGGACGAACTTGGCACGGAGGTTACCGACCAGCAGCGGGAATTCCTCACGCTGGCGCACCAGACTGCCTCCGAGGTCGTCGATCTCGTCACGGACTTCCTGGACTACTCGAAGATCGAGGCGGGGTATCTGAGGGTCGAGCCCGAGGACGTGGATCTGGGGGCGTTGACGGACCGCGTACTCGGAACGCAACGGATCCATGCCCGGTCGCGCGGCCAGACGCTGGAGCTGAGCAGACCGGTCGAACCGCTTCGGGTGAGCGTCGATCCGGGGCAGGCCGGGCAGATCATAACCAACCTCGTGGGCAACGCCATCAAGTACACGCCGGAGGGCGGCAAGATCTCCGTTGATGTTGCCTCGGAAGGGAGCGATGCCGTAATCCGGGTCAAGGACACGGGCCCCGGGATCCCCCCGGACGGCCTTGCTTCCCTGTTCGCGCCGTATCAGCGGCTCCCAGGAGAGCAAGTGAAGACGATCCAGGGGACCGGCCTCGGCCTCACCATCGTCAAGGCGATGGTGCAGGCGAACGGCGGCTCGGTGATCGCGGAGTCCGAAGGGATGCCTGGCAGGGGAAGTACCTTCGTGGTGCGGCTTCCCATCGGCTGACCCGGTTGGGGGGACCGCAGACCCCGGCCCCCTATCGTCACGTTCCGGGTCCAGCAAGGCGCGTGGCGATCACGGAGAGCGCCAAGACCTCGGACGCTGCCCCCTCCGCCACTGCGCACCCGGGCATTCCCCACACGATCGCCGTCGCCTCGTCCTGGGCGATCGTCCACGCCCCGGCCGTCTTCATGGAGAGCAAACCATCGGCGCCATCTCGACCCATTCCCGTCAGGAGACATCCGATAGCGGAGGCACCCACGTCCTGGGCGACGGACCTGAACATTGCGTCCACCGATGGGCGAAAGCCGCCGACGGCCTCGCCGGAGTCCAACCTGATCCGTGATCCGCCGGCGACCACCCCCAGATGTGCTCGATCGGGCGCCAGGTAGACACATGAGGGCAGGAGACGGTCCTCGTCCCGGGCCACCGCGACCGCCTTCTGGGTCGAGCGCTGTAGCCATGAAGCCAGCCCCCCGATGAACCCCGCGGACATGTGCTGAGTGACGACGATGGGGGGGAAGTCCGGCGGAAGACCGGACAAAATATTTTCGAGCGCCAGGGGTCCCCCCACCGACGCACCGATCGCGACGAGGGTCACGTTCCTGCGAGGTACGCGCGGCAGCGGCGGAAGGGCGGCGGATGCCGATGCAGCTGCCGTTGGAGCCCTGCGGGTAACGCGCACGCCCGCGACCACGCGCACGAGGTGCACCAGTTCTCGGACTCTCTTTTCGAAGTGAGGGGAGGTGGGACCCTCAGGCTTATCGATGGCGGTGAGCGCGCCGGCTCGAAGAGACTCGAACATCAGGTCCATGCCGCCCCGTCCGGACGTGGAGGACACGACGAGAATCGGGGTGGGCTTCTTTGCCATGATCTGGGATGTGGCCGAAAATCCATCCAGGATCGGCATATGCACGTCCATGGTGACGACGTTCGGAGACAGCGTGTCGACCATGGACACTGCCTCTCGACCATTTGCGGCCCGCCCAACCACCGAGATGCCAGGTGCCTCGTCGAGGATGGACGCGATGAGTTCGCGGGAAATCGGTGAGTCGTCGACTACGAGGACCCGGATCAAAGGAACCTCGTAACGAGGGCCAGAAGACGTTCCTGGTCGAAGGACGACTTCCCGAGATACGCATCGGCGCCGACCTCCATCCCCCTGGCCCGATCTTCGGGACTCTCACGGGATGTGACGACAATGACGGGCATCGTCCGAATGCGTTCTGAACGGCGAAGCGCCTCGCAAAGTTGGAAGCCGTCCATGTGCGGCATCTCCACGTCGCTCACGACAAGGTCCACAGCGTGCTCCTGGAGGAGTCGGAACGCCTCCAGCCCGTCCGGGGCCACGATCACCTTGTAGCCCGCAGCCTCTAGCGCGCTGGCCACCAGGGTCCGCGACGTGATCGAGTCGTCGGCGACCAGAAGAGTGGGCTGGGCCTTGGGCGCTTCGGTGGCGGCTGAGACTGCGCCGGCCGGCCGACCGAAGCGGCGCCGACGCACCTCCTGGCCCAGGGCAGGACCGTTGAGGACCAGGGCGATCTGGTCGTGGTCCGTGACCGCAGCGCCGCGGATGAGTTCGGACTGTAGCCGCCCTTCGGCCAAGGGCCGGACCACGAGGTCCTGAACCCTCAGGACTTCGTCGACCTCGAGGGCGAACATCGCTCCGGCGGCTCCCTCGATCACGAGGGCTGTCGTGGAATCTTCGGGTGCCTCCAGGGGCAGAGGAGCCCCCAGGATGGCTCCCAGGTATGCCACCGGCATGGGCAGGTCGCGATCCTGGAATACCTCCCCGCCTGCCAGTCGGTACCGATGCTCGTCCCCCGACCGGACCACGCGGGCGACGTCTGCCAGGGGTATCGCGTATAGCTGGGTCCCGACCCGGGCCAGGATCGCCGCCAGGGCGGAGGCAGACATCGGACAATCGATGGTGAATCTCGTTCCGAGTCCTGGTTTCCAATCGATCCGGACCGTGCCTCCGAGCCCGCTGACCGCCCGACGCACAAGGTCGAGCCCGACGCCCCGTCCCGAGATGTCGGTGGCGTCGTCGCGAGTGCTGAACCCCGGTCGAAAGATGCAGTCCGCGACCTCCCGATCGTCCTCCGGGGTAACCCAGCCGAGTGCATCGAGTCGCCGTCGCACCCCGATCAGGTCGATCCCGCCGCCGTTGTCCTCCACCGAGACCAGCAGACGACCGCCCTCGTTTTGCGCGCGTACGATCACCGTTGCCTCGTCATCTTTTCCGGCGGCGGCTCGGGCCTCGCGGGACTCGATGCCGTGATCGATGGCGTTCCGCATGAGGTGGACGAGGGGCTCGCGCAGAGCGCCCAACACCGCGGCATCGGCCTCCGCCTCCCCACCCACTATTTCGACCTTCACAGCCTTGTCACACTGCTCTGCCACGTCCCGCGCCACACGGCGGAGGCCGACCACCACCTCGTCGACGGGCCGCAAGCGCAGCGATGTCGCCCGCTCACTCACGACGGCGGAAGCCTGCCTGGCGGCCCGCAGATGGCGCCTCAGGCGCGCTCGGCGCTGCCCCGTCAGCAGAGTGAGGCGGCGCACCAACTCGTCTATGGAATTGTGTGCCACCTCGGCCGGCGAGCCCCTTTCCAGGCTGGACGGAGCCAGGTGCGACCGAGCTTGCTTCCACGCTCGAGCGAGTTCCTCCAGGCCCTGGTCTACGATCCGGACCTCATTTTCGATGACGCCCAGCCCCACGAAAGTCTCCACCAGGTGCGTGCTCGCAGCCAGCACGCCGTCGATCTTGGCCGCCTCGATGCGCAATAGCGTCTCGCCGCCGACCGATCGGGTCGGCTTCGGATCCGACGCGGGCGCGTGCGCCCCAGCGTGCGCGTCAGGAGGTCGGGCAGGACTCGCCGCAGGAGAAGCCGCAAGAGAAGCCGGTGAATCGCGTCGGGGCGTTTCTGGTCGTGCGAGCGCTCCCCCGGCGAGTCCGTCCGAACGAGCCGTCAGGTCCCGACCCATGGCCTGAAGGGCTTCTGAGTCTGTCGGCTCGCCCGATGCCAGGGTGGCACGGCACGACGCCAGGAGATCTGCTGCTCGGAAGAGGAGCTTGAAGTCCTCGGGCGTCGGAGAGGCGACGCCGTCACGGAAGAGATCGAGGAGGGACTCCAAAGCGTGGCAACATCCACGGATGTCGGGCTGACCGGCCGCCGCGGCCGCGCCCTTGATGGTATGGGCGACCCGAAAGAGCGTGTGGATGCGCTCCGTGTCGGCGGGCGTCTTCTCGAATGCGATCAACTCCAGATTCAGCGTCTGAACCTGATCCTCGAGCTCTGCGAGAAAGATCGTCGCCAGACGAGCAGCGAGCGCGTTCCGGTCCACGTTGGGTCAGCCCCCCCGGCCCACGCCGATGAGCGCCACCAGGCCATCGCCCATGGTGGCGAGCTCCCTCGTCGCCGCCTCCGTCCGTTCGATGCCGATGAGCGAGTCCGAAAGCGCCTGGTTTACGGCGTTCATGCTCTGGCGAATCTGCGAGAGTGCGAGCGCCTGTTGCTCTGAGGCCACCCGGATCTGGGCCGAGTTGTCCTCCGCCTCACGGATAGCCGTGGCCAGGATTCGAATGTTCACGCCCGCATCCGCGCTCCGCTGGGAACTCAGCTCGACCGCTCGAGTCCCCTGTTCGGTGGCCATCACCGCGGAAGCCGTGGCCTTTTGAACGTCCCCGAGAATTCTCCTGACGTCGACGGTGGCCTCCTTCGACTCTTCCGCAAGCGCCCGCACCTCCGCGGCGACGACGGCGAATCCGCGGCCCTGGTCCCCCGCGCGGGCCGCTTCTACCGCCGCGTTCAGCGCGAGCAAATTGGTGCGCTCCGCAATCTCGCTGACCGAAGCGATAATCGTTCCGATCGCCTGCGCCTGCTCAGCGAGGTCGGTGATGCGATCCGCCATCTCCCCGACTTGGTCGGTGACCGCGTCCGACGCGGTGATGGAGTCCTCCACGGCCCGAAGGCCGGCGTCGACGGTGCTGGAGTTGGCTCGGGCACTTTCTGCGACCGCTCGGGCTCGGTCCGACGCATCGGTAGCGGAATGGGAAAGTTCGTCCACGGAGGCAACCGTCTCGGCAACGGCCGACGCGGACTCTGCCGCCCCAGCGGCCTGCTCCGCCACCGCGCTGGAGATGTTCCCCGCCGCGCTCGCGAGAACGTCGCTGGCGCGGCCCAGGGGTCCGACCACGGAGCGCACCATGAGCCAGGCGCCCAGCGACCCGAAGAGAAGGAGGAGGACACCGGTCGTGCGGAGGATCCTGCCCGATCGAACGCTCTCCGCCTTTGCCGCGGTGAGATCAGCATCAGCCACCGCACGGGCCTGTGCCGCAGCCCGGTCCAGCAGGCTGTCGGCCCGCAAGCGGGCTGGAATCGCCTGTTCGCGTTGGATCGTTGCGCCGAGGCCGGGGCTTCCCGATCGGTACGCCTGGGCCGCGGAGTCCATAGCCACTTCGAACGCCTCGATCGCTCTGCGGTCCGTGTTCCATTGGAGGCGTGCGTCATCCGTTTGGCCCGCAGCTTCCAAACGGCTCAAATCTTCCCGGAGGAGGGCGAGGATGCTGTCGCGGCTGCCGCGCGGGGACGACGGGTCGCCCATGACGAACTGCAGGTGCTGGATCCAGGACTCGGCGAGCAGCCTCTGAGCATCGATGTCGGGAGCCAGCTGTTCTGTCCACGATGCAAGCGCCGCGGCGTAGCTGGCGGAAATCCTGGAGTGAGCGATCACTCCCCCCCCGGCGGCGACCATCACGAGGGTCAATGCACCGACGAATCCAGCCCAGATGCGTCTACTTATCGTCCAATCCACGGGACTTCTCCGAATGTAGGGTCGAGATCAGGTGCTCGGCGTCCAGCAGAGTCACGCCGTCGGGGGTCACCCCCACGATCAACGGTTGATCACCCCAGGGGGTTTGGTTTGCCGGGATCAGTTCGGCGGGCCTGACTTTCGCGACACCGTCCACCCGGTCCGCCAGGACGGCGAGACGCCCCGAGTCGCCTTCGAGGACGATGAGGCGCCCCTGGTCCGTCATGCCCGAGGCCTTCAGGCCGAGGAGTTCCGGTACGTCCAGTACGGTGACCAACTCCCCCCGCGCGGTCGAGACCCCGAGCGCAGGCCGAAGTGAGACCGGAAGAATCGACAACGTACGGAGGCGCAGGGCCTCCGACAGGAAGGAGAGCTCGAGAGCAAACCGCTCTCCTTTGAGCGCGAACAACACAACGTCCAACTCGTCCTCCGGTGGGCGTTGGATCGGAGTCGCGAGGGCCGCGGCCCTCGCCTCGAGCAGTGCGGTACCGTCCTGCGCCTCGGTCTCCAGTGAACTGAACAGGTCGTCACTGACTTTTCGGAGGCGCTCGGTGGACCTCGTGATGCGAACACGTCGGTCGGTCACGTGGCCCGACCCTCCACCAGCGGCAGGGAGTTCTCGGCTTCGATCCGCGCCGCGACCACCGCCGCACTTTCTCCACCGGAGCCGCGCACCACGGCATCCGCTGGCATGGCTTTGAGCGCCCTCAGGCCGAGGGACCGCTCATGGTTTGCTCCAACCCGATTCCCGACGCGAAGGAGAGCCACGGCGAGCGTGAGGCGCGCCATGACGAAGCCGGGGTCCAGATACAGAGCGCGGCGACAGTGGGCGATGGCCTCGGCGACCTTGCCTCGCGCCAGGGCCACCAGCGCGGCCAGCAACCAGAGTTCGGGCTCGAGCGGGCTGAGTTCCAGTGCCTCTCCGAGGGCGGTCTCAGCTTCCGTGAGTCTGCCTCGGTCCGCCAGGGTCCGAATCTCTTCCGCGCGGGGCCCGACGGCGTCTGTGGATGTGGGGTCGGGAATCACTGGCGGGGGGCGGCCTGGCCGCGACTGTGCCTGCGGCCGCTTCCTGCCCGAGGTCGTATTCCTCGACGAATAGGCAAGACGCGAAGCTTCTACCGCTCCGCTCGGCGCGAGTCGGCTGGGCGGGTCCGGGGGCGTGTCGGAAGCGGCGCTCACCTGGGGGCGATAGGCGAATCCCGCCCGCGGGTCTACCACACGCCGCCCGGCATCGAGCGGCAACAGCGGATCCGACGGACCAAGGATGAGCCAGCCGGCCGGATCGAGACAGGCCAGAAGTCCGCGAGCGACGCGGACAGCAGTCGCCAGGTCCAAATACATCAATACGTTTCGACACAAGATCAGGTGAGCCGGCGCCGCGAAAGGCGACCGGCCGTCCAGGAGGTTGCCAACCTCGAACGATACCCGATCGCGCACCTCGCGCACCGGCTCGAACCGATCAGCGCGCTGGTGGAAGAACCGTCCGAGAAGATCGGGGTCCGCCCCACGTACGGCCCACGGTCGGTAGCTGCCGATCCGCGCCTGCTCAATGGCCGCCGCTGAGATGTCGGTGCCGACCACCTCCATCTGTGCTCCTACCTGAATACCCCTCACGGCGAGCGAGTATGGCTCTTCACCCGAGGCGCAGCCGGCGCTCCACACGCGGAGGGGGAGACGACCTGACGCCGCGGACAGCCCGGGAATGATCTCCCTGCTCAGCCAGTCCATGAGCGCGGGGTCCCGAAAAAAGTACGTCTCGCCTATGAGGATCGCGTCGATCAGACGATGGAGCACGGGCTCCCCACGGTCGATGCGCTCGAGCAGGGCCGCGGCGTCGGTCTTCTCGTTGGCACACAGGGTGCCGATCGCCGCCGAGGCCCGGGCTCGAAGCATGGACGTGCTGCGAAAACCCGTCTCCGTCAACGCCCGACGGACGAGTACCTCGACTGCGGCGTCCTCCGGGCGATCAGGAATCATCGGCGAGCCCCGTCCGCACCATTCAAAGCGGCGCCGAGGGCGGCCTCCTCTTCGGATTCAAGAAAGTCGGCGAGCCCCACCACCACGACGAGTCCATCCTCGTCCCGAGCCACGAACCGCGCTCTCTTTCCGGGGGCTGTGATCGTCTCGAGGGGCGTCAATTGGGCGTCGCAAAACGACTCTACCGAACGTACGCGGTCGACCCGGACCAGCGCAGTGCGATGCGTGCCCTGGATCAAAATCATGTGTTGATCTTGATGCAATGTCCGCCCCGGAAGCCCCAGTCGAGCGCGGAGGTCGTATACGGGAACCAACGACCCGGACACATCCACGACGCCCTCCACCACCTCCGGCGCACCCGGCAGCTGGGTGATCGAAACCGCAGGCAGGATCCGCACGACCTCGGCGAGGCCGATGCCGAACGCGCGATCATCAAGGTCGAAGGAGAGGATGTGCACGGGCGGATGGGTTGACGGGGGGTCTGGCCCACTTGAACCTGGGGTGAGGACGGGCTGCGGGAAAGTCTTGGTCCCTGGCCTGGAGGCCCTCGCGCCGAGCGCCTTCTCGCCAGTGCTTCCCGCTCCGTCCCCCTCCGAGCCCTCCATCTTGCTCACATCCACCCCGCTCCCCACCGTGCTTGCAGCCCTTCCGTACTGTCGGATTTCCTATCCCAGCATGACCCCATCGTCGGAACCGTCTCCTTCAACAGGCCTCAAGTGAAAGCCCAGCCTGCCTCGGTCATCGGATTTTTCCTCTCGTGAGTTCGACTAGCCTCGGACCCGCACCCGGGAGCCGAACCATCGCGGTGGTGGGCGCCGGGGCCGCAGGACTCATGGCGGCCCTGACTGCGGCACGCGCAGGAGCGGATGTGGTGTTGATCGAAAGCACCGCGGACGGAGGCCGGAAGATCCTCATCAGCGGAGGCGGACGGTGCAACATCCTGCCGTCCGGCGTAGGCCCCGAACGCTACGTCACGTCGTCGTCGCCCCATACGTTGCGAAAACTGCTGCGATCCTGGCCGCTGGAGGAGCAGCGCCTTTTCTTCGAACGGGAGTTGGGCCAGGCGCTCGTTCTCGAGGTGGAAAGCGGCAAGCTCTTTCCCGCGAGTGACAAAGCCCGCGACGTGCGGGACGCGCTGGTAGCCCGCGCTCGGGAGGCGGGCGTCCGGCTCTGGTTCGGCACCCGGGTGACGGGCGTCGTGGCCGATTCCGGAGGTGGCTGGCGCGTCGAGATGGAAGGCGCGCCCCCCCTCCTTGTGGGGGCGGTCGTGCTCGCCACCGGGGGCCTGTCGGTCCCGGCCACGGGAAGCGACGGCTTCGGCCTCGACCTGGCCGAACAGCTCGGGCACACCGTTCACCCGACGTACCCCGCGCTCACGCCGCTCACCGCGGCACCGCATCCACACACGGAACTGGCCGGCGTGTCCCTCGACGTCACGATACGGGCGCCGGGCGCGCGTCCGGCCTTCGAGACCCATGGCGGCTTCCTGTTCACGCACCGGGGTTGGAGCGGGCCGGCCGTGCTCGACAGCTCCCATCTGGCCATCCGGCCGGCACCCGATGGCGGACGCCAGGAGCTGACGGTGCAGTGGACCCCCCTGGACGCGACCGCCTGGGACGTCGCTCTGCGTGAAGGGGTCATCACCGTGCGAAACGCATTGGCCGAGCACCTGCCGCGGCGACTCGCCGACCGCCTGTGCCAGGAAGCCGCCGTGGACCCAGACACTCCGCTCGCCCAGCTCCGGCGAGGCGACCGCCGCACGCTCGTCGGCCTCCTGACAGCCTACGTCCTCCCGTGGACCGGTGACGAAGGCTACAAGAAGGCCGAGGTCACGGGTGGGGGAGTCGCACTGTCGGAGGTCGACCCTCGTACGTTGGAGAGCCGGCGTCGCGGAGGCCTCTACTTGTGCGGGGAACTGCTCGATGCGTTCGGGCCCATCGGCGGCCACAACTTCCTCTGGGCCTGGGCCACGGGACGGGTGGCGGGGCGGGGCGCTGCCGGCGCCACCCCCCGACCATAGGAACCGCCCCGAATCCCAGTGATCCAGGGCGGCCCGCTACCCGACCTGCATGGAGCTGGCCGGCTGTAGTCGAGTGTCAGTTCCAGTCGGAGTCGGGCGGCCGCCTGCGGCCGAACATGTCCTCTTCTTCGTCGTCCTCGTCGAGGTCATCCCACTCGTCGTCGTCATCGTCGTCGTCGTCGTCGTCGAGGTCGTCGTCTTCGTCCCAGTCGTCCTCGTCCCAGTCGTCCTCGTCGTCCGTCGCGTCCCCGACGTCTTCCTCCTCCTCTTCGTCGCCGTCCGCCAACGCGAGAACCTGCGTGCTCAGGGTTTCCTCTTCGCACCAACCCGACCGGCTCATCTTTCTACTCTCCTCCTGGCTCCGGCGCCGAAGCGTCCCGACTCATTTCGAAACGTCCATGACACCTGGCGCGAAGGTAACGGAGAGAAAGGGGATGTCAACAACTTTTTCCCGGTTCACTTTCCTCGCCCCTCGTCCGGTAGCTGGTACAGCGGGCGGAACTCGATCTGGAACGTGACGTGCTCGATACCTCGCGCCTTCATTCGCGTCCGCACTTCGTCGAGAATTCTCGAGTGCTCGGAGGGATCGTCGATGACGCCGTGGGCCGAAAGGGCGACAAAGCCGCTGGTGAGCGTCCATACGTGAACGTCGTGCACGTGGTCCAGGCCATCGACCCCTCCGAGTTCCCGAATCACGTCCTCCACGTCGATGTGGGCCGGCGCGGCCTCGAGGAGCACATCCGTCGCTTCACGGACGAGATTCCACGCGCTGAAGAGGATCAGGAGCGCGATCACCACCGAGATGATCGGGTCGGCCGGAGTCCACCCGGTGAACAGGATGACGACGCCCGCCGCGATGGCGCCGACCGAGCCGAGCAAGTCGCCGAGGACATGCAAGTACGCGCCGCGAACGTTGAGGCTCTCCTCCGCGTGCGAGTGGAGGAGGAACGCGGCCGCCAGATTAACCCCGAGTCCGATGGAAGCGACGACGAGCATCACATTGCCCTGGACCGCAACGGGCTCCCTGAGCCGCTCCCACGCCTCGTAGACAATGAACCCGGCAATGACCAGGAGCATGGCGCCGTTCACGAGCGCGGCGAGGATCTCCAGCCGCACGTACCCGAACGTCTTTTCCGCGTTGGGCGGCCTCCTGGCCATGTGCATGGCGAAGAGCGACAGCGCGAGTGAGCCCGCGTCGGTCAACATGTGGCCGGCGTCGGCCAACAAGGCCAGCGATCCCGAGAGCAGTCCACCCACGACCTCCACGACCATGAAGGTCGCGGTCATCAGGAGAACCCAGCGAAGCCTCCCCCCTTGCGCGTCCCGGGATAGCATGAGGCCCGGGTCACGATGGGGATGGACGTGATCCCCATGGTCGTGCGGGCTCACTTGCCCTCCTTTCCCTGAGCTGCGGCACGCCCGGGCGAAGGGGCGGCCAGAAGACGGCCGAGCAGGATCGGACCGCCCAGGATGTTGCCGATGATCACCGCCATCGCCAGGGCCACGACGTCGGCGCCGATCACGGGAAAGCTCTCCTGGATGAGCAAGGCCAGTCCGAGCGTGACGCCCCCCTGTGAAACGAGCCCCTGCCAGGCGCCTGTCCTGACGTCCTCGTCCGCGCCGGCCATGCGGGCGCCCCTCATGGTCGCGAAGCGCGTCAGCCCGATGCGGGCCAGGAAGATGGTCAGGGCGACCGGGCCGAAACGCGCGACCGCCGCCCGGTCGAGGCTCGCACCCGCCGTGGCGAAGAAAATCGCGAAGAGCACCACGGCCACCGAGCGGAT
>JBBSOM010000013.1:0-15725 GCA_038259715.1 Longimicrobiales bacterium | reverse complement strand
CGCGCGTACCGGCCAACGCCCGCTGCAGGTGCGGCAACATCTGCTCGAGATCGGCGAGCAGAGGCGTCTCGATCCGGGCCCGATCGATCGCGCCGGCGTCGAGGGCCACGTGCGTAATGCCCTCCTCGAGCAACGGACCGCGCGCGAGAACCCGACCGTCGGGCCCTACCGCCAACGAGCCGCCCGGAAAGAGCTTGCCGCCCTCCGAACCCACGAGTTGCGCGGCCACCACGAAGACGCCGTGCTCGATCGCCGCGCCCGGCAACAGGCGCTCCCATCGCTCCAGGTTGGCGGGACGCCCCCCTCCCCCGGCCGTGAAGTCGCGGGCGGGTGACGCGCTGACCACCACAATCACCTCAACGCCCCCGAGCGCGAGGATCGTGGCCGGAAGAGAATGCCACATGTCCTCGCACACGAGCATGCCCATGCGGCCGAAGCGTGTATCGAACGGTCGGATCTCCGTGCCCGGCTCGACGAAACGGGCCTCGTCGAAGACGCCGTAGGTGGGGAGGAAGATCTTCCGGTGCACGTGCCGCACCCTCCATGCGCCGGCCTCGGGACTCAGATACGCCGCACTGTTGTACAGGCGCCTGCGCCAACGCTCGTAGAAGCCGAGCGCGACGTCCGGCGCCTCTGCCGGCGGCGGACCGAGCCGTTCGGCGAGTTCCTCGGCGGTCATCGCCGCCTCCGCGACCCCACCTTCCAGGAAGTATCCAGACAGGGACGCTTCCGGAAATACGACCAGGTCCGCGTGCGCCGTCTGCCCGGCGACGAGGGTCCTCACCACTTCGAGGTTGGCGGCGACATCGGACTTGCGGGGTTTGATCTGGGCCAACGCAACCCGGACGGGGGCGCGGGGCTCGCCTTGTTTCATTGGGTGGCGGTGGGCTATGGGTGCGCGCCGGAGGAGGCGTTCCCCCTCGGCCGGAACAGGACGTGCCCGGCTCGGGAAAGGTACGGATTCCCCGCCGACCGTGCAGGTCATGCCCCCGGCCTGCGGAACGAGCGGCGGAACGAGCGTCGGGGACCAGGGGTTCAAACGGACAACGCAACTCCCGCCGACGCCGAGGGCGCCGCATGACACGACGCACGACCTTCCTTGTCCTGTTCCTGGCCTTCGCCGCCCCCATCCATGCCCAGAGCACGGATCGGACGACGCGCGCCCGCCTCCCGGGGACCGCAGGAACCGATTCGATGCCCGGGCGGCTTCCCGAGGCGGACGTCTTCATGAGCACGCTCAAGGCGCTCGGCAGCATGAGCCTCAAGCCCGAGACCGACTCGGCGCTCTGGGAAGCCGGCATCCAGGGCATGATCGCGTCGCTCAAGGACCCGTACGCAGAGGTCCAGACGCCTCAGGAATCCGATGCCTGGCAGGAGGAAACGACCGGGAACTACTCGGGCATCGGACTGACAATCACGCTCCTCAACGAGGAAGTCACGGTGACGGGCGTATTCCGGGGAACTCCGGCCAACGACGCGGGCATCCAGGTCGGCGACGTCATCGTCGGTGTCAACCAGAACGACGCGTCGAAGTGGACCACCGACATGACCGCCGATTCGATCCGCGGGCCCGTCGGCACGGAGGTGAGAGTGCGCATCCGGCGCGAGGGCGTCGGCAGTCCGATCCCGTTCGACATCAAGAGAGCCGAGGTCCACGTCCCCGCGGTGACGTACGGGCGCATGAAAGGCAACATCGGATATGCGCTGCTCGACCGGGTGGCGCGCAACGCCGCCCAGGAGATGAACGAGGCACTCCAGCGACTCGGTGACACGCGAGGGCTGATCATCGACCTGCGGCGTAATCCAGGAGGCTTCCTGGACGAGTCGTTGATGTTGGCCGATCTCTTCCTCAAGCCGGGCTCGACGCTCGCAAGCACGACCCAACGCGTTCCGAGCGGGCCTGGCGACGCGCTGACCACGGAATCGTACCAGGACCGGTGGCCGGCGCAGGTACCGGACCTGCCCGTCGTGATCCTGGTGGATGGCTACACGGCTTCCGGCGCCGAGATCTTCGCGGGCGCGCTACAGGACTACGATCGCGCCCTCATCCTCGGTGAGCGGAGCTTCGGCAAGGGACTCGTCCAGACCGTCATGCCGCTGCCCCACGGACGGAGGCTCCGTTTCACGACCGGCGAATGGCAGACGCCTCTTGGCCGCTCCATCCATCGCCCGCGCGACATGGAGATGCGTCCGCTGCCGGAGAACCTCGATACCCTCCCGCACGTCTCGACGCCCGGCGGCCGCGACCTGCTGAACGGCGGAGGGATCTTCCCCGATGTGGCCATCCCGGAGGACACGCTCACGCTGGCCGAGCGCGACCTGCTCAAGGTGGCCGCGGACAAGGAAGTGCCGCTGGGTACGCGCCTGGCGGAGTTCTCGTTCGGAATCGCCAAGGAACTCAAGGACCAGAAGAAGCCGGCCGCACTCGACGAGCAGCGCTTCAGTGCCTTTCTGGACAGCCTGATCAAGGACGGCGTCCCCGCTGACGTGATGAACGCACCCGGCGTGCGCGAGTACCTGGAGTGGCGTACGCGGATGACGATCGCGGCCCGCCTGGAAGACATCGGCCAGGAGGCGGACTTCCGCATGGAGCGCGATCCGGTTCTCACCGAGGCGGTGAAACTGCTCGATTCCGCGACCACGCAAGCAGAACTCTTCAAGGCCGCTGACGCCGACGCGGCCCGCCGGGGCCAGCAGCAGGCCAAGGAGGCGGCGGGACGGCGCTAGCGGCACGGGGCCTTCCAAGCTCCGTGGTGGAGGAGGCGCGGCGGCCCGGCTCATCCTCGTGGGTGGTACTTCCGGTGCATGTCGCGCAGGTAGGCCCGGTCCACATGCGTGTAGATCTGCGTGGTGCCGATGTCCGCATGCCCGAGCAACTCCTGGACCGCGGCCAGGTCAGCACCCCCCTCGAGCAGGTGGGTCGCGAAGGTGTGCCGGAGCGTGTGCGGGGAAACCTTCTTCGTGATACCGGCACGCCGCGCACACGTCTTGACCAGTGTCCAGACCGCCACACGGGAGAGCGGCGTGCCACGAGCATTCAGGAAGACGCGGCCTCGGGCCGTCGCCTTGCCACGATCGAGACGCGGGCGCACGTCACGGAGGTAGCGCAACACGGCTCGTAAGGCCGGCGCGCCGACCGGGATGAGGCGCTCCTTGGCGCCCTTTCCGAACACGGTCAGGAAGCCCTCGTCGAGATCCAACGCGGTAAGCGGTAGCTCCGAGAGTTCCGAAACGCGCATCCCGGTGGCGTAGAGCAACTCGAGCACCGACCGGTCCCGCCAGTAGAGGACCGCATCGGGGTCCGCGGCGTCCAGGAGCCGCTCGACCTCGTCCCGGGTCAGGAAATGCGGGAGACGGCGACCGAGGCGGGGAGACTCGAGCCGCTCCGTCGGGTCGACGGTCACCGCTCCCTCCGCGAGCAGGAACGCGTAGTACGTCCGGATAGCCGATTGGGCTCGCCGGATCGAGCTGGCCGCCAGCCCAGCATCCCTCAGCGAGTAGACCCAGGCACGCAGGTGGCCGGAGGTGACCGCACCGGGTACCCGAACGCCGAGCCCCGCGACAAAGGCCGCCCATCGCGCGAGATCGAGACTGTACGCCTCCACCGTGCGGTCCGAGAGCCCCCGCTCGAAGGTCAGATAGTCCCGGAACTGCTCGAAGCGGAACGCGAGAGCCTCAGCCATCCTCCCTCCGATGGCGGCGGGTCCGCCACCACCACATGGAGAACGCCGCGACGGCGACCACCGCGACCCCGAGGAGCCACCGGTCGACGCTCGCGAGAATCCGGAAGACGAGATCCAGGTTCCTGCCGGCGAAACCGCCCGCCCACACGAGCGCCCCGTACCAGATCGCCGACGCCAATGCAAGAGGGAGCGCAACCGACAAAAAACCCATATGGGTCACGCCGGCAAAAACGGGCACGATGGCGCGAAGACCGGGCAGGAACCGGGTCAGGAAGATCGCCAGCGTGCCCCAACGCCCGTAGAACGCCGCCATGCGCTCCATCTGGTGTGGATTGAGGAGATGGCGTCCGACGCCCGTCCGGAAAAACGCGTTTCCTCGGCGGTGACCCAGTTCATACGTAAGGAGCGCGGTCCCGACGTTGCCGACCCAGGTGGCGCCGAAAACCCACCACGCACCCACCTGGCCGACGGCGGAAAGGAAGCCACCCAGGACCACGAAGGTGTCCGCGGGCACCGCGGGAACGATGTTCTCGACACCGGCCCCCAGGCCGAGCACGACGTACACGACCCAGCCGGGAAGCCCCTGGAACCAAGCCAACGTGCCGCTCCACACGTCCGGACCCCCGGCCACGAGCGCGCTCATACCCTACCCCCCTTCCCTCTCTATCCCGGATCGGCGTCGACCGCTGCCCACCCCGCCGCGTCGAAGCCGCTCACCGAGTCGATGAGCGCGACCGCATGGACGGCGAGCCCCTCACCCCGGCCGATCCACCCCATTTTTTCGTTGGTCTTGCCTTTCACCGAGACGGCACCCGGCCCTACATGAAGGACCTCGCCGAGACGCTCGCGCATCTCCGCGGCACGCGGCCCGATGCGCGGGGTCTGGCACACGATCGTGATGTCGACGTTGACCACCTGGTAGTTGCGCGCATCCAGTATGTGTACCGCACGGCGCAGAAGGTCCATGGAGTCGGCGTTCTTCCAGGCGTCGTCCGACGGCGGGAAATGGCTGCCCACGTCCCCCGCCGCCGCCGCGCCCAGGATCGCATCGATCACCGCGTGGGCGACCGCGTCGCCATCGGAGTGTCCCGACAGGCCGGGATGGTCGGGAATGCGCACACCGCCGAGCACGAGCGTTCGGCCTTGCTCGAAGCGGTGCGAATCATAGCCCGTGCCGACGCGCATCAGCGTGTCATCGGGAGGACTACTCCCACCTCCGGATGGCCAGACACACATTGTGGCCGCCAAAACCGAAGGAGTTGGAGAGCGCGATACGGACGGGTCGCTCCACCATCCCCTGGTGCGCGTAGTTCAGGTCGCAGGCCGGGTCCGCCTCTTCGAAGTTGATCGTGGGCGGGATCTTCCCTTCGCGGATCGCCAGGATCGAAATAATCGCTTCCAGCGCGCCGGTCGCCCCGAGGAGGTGACCCGTCATCGACTTCGTCGAGCCGACGATGATCTCGTATGCCCGCGGACCGAGAACCTCCTTGATCGCGTGCGTCTCGATCGCATCCGCCATGGTCGACGTGCCGTGGGCGTTCACGTAATCGACGTCCTTGGGACCGATTCCGGCGTACTCCATGGCCATCCGCATCGCGTTCTGCGCGCCGTACCCGTCGGGCGGCGGCGCCGTGATGTGATGAGCGTCCGCGGACAGGCCGTACCCGATGAGCTCACCCAGAATCGTCGCTCCCCTGGCGCTGGCGTGCTCCAGCGACTCGAGCACGAGCGCGCCCGCGCCCTCCCCCATGACAAAGCCGTCGCGATGGAGGTCGAAGGGCCTACTGGCGGTCTTCGGGTCGTCGTTGCGGGTGGAGAGCGCCTTCATGGCCGCGAAGCCCGCGACGGTCATGGGTGTGATCGTCGCCTCGGCGCCGCCCGCGATCATCAGGTCGGCGTCACCGTAGCGGATGTGTCGCGCCGCATCCCCGATCGCGTGCGCCGACGAAGCACACGCCGACACCGTCGCATAGTTCGGGCCCTGGAGACCCCAACGCATCGAGATCAATCCCGCGGAGATGTCGGGAATGAACATCGGGATGAAGAAGGGGCTGACCCGGTTCGGACCCTGTTCGATGAGCTTTCGGTGCTGCTCCTCGAACGTGGAGATCCCCCCGATCCCGCTACCGAAGATCACGCCGAAACGGCGCGCCTCGGTCCCTTCCGGCACGCCCTCCAGGCCCGCGGCCCGCATGGCCTGCACCGACGCCGCGATCGCGAAGAGCGACACCCGGTCGAAACGGCGAGCATCCCGTTTGTCCATGTACTGCAGCGGGTCGAAGCCCTTCACCTCGCAAGCGATGCGCGTGGCGAAATCCTCCGTGGCGTCAAAGGCGCGAATGGTGTCGGCACCACTCGTCCCAGCCAGGAGGTTCGTCCAGGTCGTCTCGACATCGTTGCCCACGGGGGAAACCACCCCCATACCCGTGACCACCACGCGGCGACCGCTTTGCGTCTCTCCGTTTCCCATCTGCATCCCTGTCGGTCGGCCGCGCCGATCCGCTCAGTCTTGGGTGCTGTGCTTCTTCAGGTAGGAGATCGCCTCGCCCACGGTGCGCATCTGCTCGGCGTCCTCATCCGGAATGTCGATCCCGAACTCTTCCTCGAACGCCATGACGAGCTCGACCGTGTCGAGGGAGTCGGCTCCGAGATCCTCCACGAACGAAGCGTCATTGGTGACCTTCTCAGGCTCGACGCCCAACTCGTTGATGATGATCTCCTTGACCCGGGCCTCGGTGGGCTCGCTCATTTTGCCTCCTTGGGATGTGCTGAAGTAGGTGCGAAAAACAATCGGAACGTCGGACCATGGCCCGACTACATGGCCATGCCGCCATCCACGGACAGAACCTGGCCGGTAATGTAGCGAGCCCCCGGCCCCACGAGAAAGCGAGCGGCGCCCGCCACGTCCTCGGCCTCGCCGAGGTCTCCGAGCGGAATGAGTTGAAGGAGCCCCTCGACCTGGTCCTCCTTGAGGTCCTGGGTCATGTCGGTGCGGATGAAGCCGGGCGCGATCGCGTTACAACGAACGCCCCGAGAAGCCAGTTCCTTTGCGACCGCCTTGGTGAGCCCCACCAGTCCCGCCTTCGACGCGGCATAGTTGGCCTGGCCGGCGTTTCCCATGAGGCCGACGACGGACGTGATGTTCAGGATCGCACCGGCGCGACGCTTCATCATACCGCGAGTGACCGCGCGAGTGAAATTGAAGGCGCCCTTGAGGTTGGTCGCGATCACCTCATCGAATTCCTCATCTTTCATCCGCATGAGGATATTGTCCCGGGTAATACCCGCGTTGTTCACGAGCACGTCCACGGGCCCCAGTTCCTCCTCTACCGCAGTAACCGTCGCCCCCGCCTGCTCGGAGCGGCCGACGTCGCATGCATAGGCGCGGTGACCTCCACCCGGCAGGCCCGCAGCCGCCTGCTCCGCTCGCTCACCGTTACGCGCGACGACGGCGACGCGAGCGCCCCCTTCAGCCAGCGCACGACAGATGGCCAAACCGATGCCGCGCGACCCGCCGGTGACGATCGCGACTTTGTCCTTCAGTTCCTGTTCGTTCATGGTCTCAGCCTTCCACCTTCTCGATGTCGGCGGGCTCGCCCACGGAGGAACAAGACAGGCCCTTCGCGTTGCGTCGATTGAGCCCGCACAGCACGGAGCCAGGCCCCAGTTCGACGAACCGATCGACGCCTGCCGCGACCATCGCCGCGACCGAAGCGGCCCACCGAACCGGTGACGTCAGTTGCTCGACCAGCAGATCACGCGCCTCCGAGCCGGTCGTGACCGGGCGCGCCGAGACGTTGGACACCACCGGATACTCGGGGTCGTGGAACGTCACGTTCTCCAGCTTCTCGCGCAGGCCACGAGCCGCGGGTTCCATGAGGGGCGAGTGGAATGCACCGGAGACCTTGAGCGCGACCACACGCCTCGCGCCGGCTTCCGTCGCGAAACCCATAGCCTGCTCGACACCTGCCACATCGCCGCTGATGACGATCTGCCCCGATGAATTGAAGTTGGCCGGGACGCAGATGCCCGCATCGACCTGCGCACAGACGTCCTCGAGCGCGGAATCCTCCATTCCGAGCACCGCGGCCATCATCCCCGGTCGCTCCTGCCCCGCCCGGAACATGAGTTCCCCACGAACGCGGACGGCTTCGAGTGCGTCGCCGAACGAAAGGGTCCCTGCAGCCACATACGCGCTGAACTCGCCGAGGGAGTGTCCCGCGGCCAAGGCGACGGGGCCGAGCCGCTCACGGGTGACCTGCAACGCCGCCACCGAGTGCGCGAGCAGTGCCGGCTGCACGTTGTGCGTCTCGGTCAGCACATCTTCGGGGCCTTCGGCCATCAAGCGTGACAGGGGGAAGCCGAGCACATCGTCCGCCTCGGAGAGCACGGCGGCGGCGGCGGGGTAGGCCTCCGCGAGGGCCTGGCCCATACCCACCACCTGGGATCCCTGTCCGGGAAATAGGAGCGCCAACGTCATGAGGGTCTTTTCGGGTTCGAGAGACGCGTCGCGGCGAGCTAGAAGTGCCAGACCTGGGATCCCCAGGTCAAGCCGGCGCCGAACGTGGCGGTCAGCACCGTGGCGCCGTCCCCGATAAGCCCGGACTCGATGGACTCGTCGAGCGCAACCGGTATCGATGCGGAGCTCATGTTGCCGTAGCGATCGAGATTGACGACCACACGGTCCATCGGGATGCCGGTGTACCGCGCAACCGCTTCGATGATCCGGATGTTGGCCTGATGGGGAACCATGACGTCGATGTCGGCGGCCGTTATTCCAGCCTCTTGCATGGCCGAGTTTGCGGCGTCGGTCATCGATCGCACGGCGCTCTTGAAGACCTCACGGCCCTCCATGTGCACCAGATGGCTGCGGTCGTTCAGGACGGCCTGACTCATCGGGATCCGCGTGCCACCGGCTGGGCGGTACAGCAGCTTCGCGAGATTACCGTCCGAACGAAGATAGCTGGAAACGATCCCGCGGCCGGAGCCGTTGGCCCGCTTGACCACCGCGGCGCCCGCGCCGTCACCGAAGAGTACGCACGTCGACCGATCGTGCCAGTCCACGATCGAGCTCATTTTTTCCGTGGAGACGACGAGCGCCACGTCGCCCCGCCCGGCCACCAGATATCCTTCGGCCATCGCCAGACCGTAGAGGAAGCCGGAGCAGGCAGCCATGAGGTCGAACGCCATCGCCCGGTTGCATCCGAGGGTCATCTGCACGTCGCACGCCGTGGATGGAAGCCAACGGTCCGGGGTCGCGGTGGAGAGGACCAGGATGTCCACGTCGTCCGGATCCACGTTGGCCCGCTCCATCGCACGACGGGCGGCGCTGGCACCCATGTGAGCCGCACTTTCGCCATCGCACGCGATATGCCGCGCCCGGATGCCCGTCCTCGACGCGATCCACTCGTCCGTAGTGTCCATCCGCTTCGAAAGGTCGTCGTTGGTGACGACGCTCGTGGGCAGATATCGGCCCGTGCCGACGATCTCCACCAGGGGTGACGGGCGACTCATGGTATGCCCTGTGCGCTCTCGGGGGCGCCGAGTTCGCGCGCGATGTGCTTGACCATATTGGAGCGAACGCTCCGCGCGGCAACCCGTATGGCATTGGCGATCGCGCGCGGGGAGGACTCTCCGTGACAGATGATCGAGATCCCGTTGACCCCGAGCAGCGGCGCGCCGCCATACTCGGCGTAGTCCAGGACGCGGAACACGTTCTCGAGGTCCACCGGAGACTCCGCGGTGCGCAACTCCTTCCGGAGCATGCCCACGATGAACGCGGCAACCGACTCGTAGAACTTCAGCAGCACGTTCCCCACGAAGCCGTCCGTGACCAACACATCACAGGCGTCGACGATGATATCCCGGCCTTCGACGTTGCCTACGAAGTTCAGACCCTTCTGTGCCGTAAGCAGATGATACGTCTCGACCGTGACCTCGTCGCCCTTCTCCGGCTCCTCACCGATGTTCAGGAGTCCCACCCGCGGATTCTCCACGCCGAGCAGGTCCTGCGCGTAGACGTGGCCGAGGTGTGCGAACTGGAGTAGGTGCTGGGGTTTGCAATCCACGTTCGCACCGGCGTCGAGCAGAAGGCACCGTCCCCCCGCCGTCGGCAGGACCGTTGCGATCGCGGGTCGATCCACTCCCGGCAGCGCGCGCAACGTGAAGAGCGACGTCACCATCACCGCGCCCGTGGAGCCGGCGCTCACGAACGCGTCCCCCGCGCCTGACTGGACCAACTTGAGTCCGACGACGATCGACGACCCGGGCTTGCGCCGTAGCACCAACGCAGGGGCATCGGCGGCGGTGACCCGATCCGGCGCGTGGTGGATGTGCAGACGCTGGCACGCCGCGCCCGGGTGCTTGGAGAGTTCCGCTTCAATGGTCGCCTGGTCCCCGACCAGCACGATCTCGATGTCGGACTCCAACTCCCGCAAAGCACCGATCGCCCCCTCGACTTCCGCCGAGGGAGCCTGATCCGTGCCCATCGCGTCCAGGACGATGCGCACCTTCAGCGCGCGGCTATTCTTCGTCGATCTTGAGAACCGGCTCGCCCCGATAATAGCCGCACGAGGGGCAGACCCGGTGCGGGACCTTGGGGTCGCCGCACTTCGGACACATCTGTTGGGCCACCGGCTCCGCTTTGTAGTGCGTACGCCGCTTCCGCTTCCGCTGCTTCGAAGTCCGCTTCTTGGGGACGGCCATGATCGCTCACTCTTCCTTTAGGGCTCGGAGCACTTCCCATCTGGGATCGGCCCCGACCGTGGTACAGTCACACGTCTCGACATTGCGATTCGTGCCGCACCGCGGACAGAGCCCCTTACACTCCGGGTCACAAACGACGTATGGGTCGATGGCGAGGATCACTTCCTCCCGCACCGATTCACTCAGATCCAACTCGGCGGCCCGCGCATCGAAGACGCGAGCCTCGTCCTCTTCGTGCAGGCCCGGGGTATCGGACGGCAGGAAGACCATCGTAACCTCCGGCGCGAACCTCTCCTCCACCGGCGCGAGGCACCTCCGACATTCCCATCTCAGGTCGGACTCGACCGAGCCCCGGACCACGATCTCACCACTGCCCGCAGTACTCGCACGCAAGTGGATGTCCACCGCGCCCGAGAACCCCGGTTCCACGTCCTGCCACATCGGATCGTCCGCAGGGACCCTGGCTTCGACCTGGACGGAACCCTCCCTGTCGAGCCGTGCAAGATCAAGCCTGAGCATAGCTTGAAAAATTAGTTTACAGACCGCGGAGTGTCCAGCCTCCGCAGTTGCGTCAAAGCCGCTCGGCGGCGGAGAAGACGAACGCCGTCTCGAGCGCGGCGTTCTCGTCCGAATCCGATGCGTGGATGGCGTTCCGCCCCTTGGACTCCGCGTAGAGCTTCCGCACCGTTCCATCTGCGGCCTCGGCAGGGTCCGTGGCGCCGATCACCTGACGGAGCTTCGCAACGGCGTCGTCCGCCTCCAGGATCATCGGCACACAGGGACCCGAAGTCATGAAGGCCACCAGTTCATCATAGAAGGGGCGACCGGCATGAACGGCGTAGAACGCGGCAGCCTGGTTCGTGGTGAGACGTATCATCCGGAGCGCGCGCAGCGTGAACCCCGCCCCCTCCAGATGAGCGAGGATATTCCCTGTGTTCCCAGCCGCGACCGCGTCCGGCTTGATGATGGCAAGCGTCTGGCTCATGAGTCGGATTCGCTCTCTTCTTCCTGGTTCATTTCTGGTGCCGGGGTCCCCCGAAGGGCTCGCAGGATCGAATCCCGGGTGACGAAACCCACCAGTTCCCCTTCCCGGACCACCGGGATCTGCTCGACGTTCCGGTTTACGACCATGTTCGCGGCTTCAACCAGCGCCTGGTCCTCGGACACGCACAGCACCGTGCGCGTCATAAAATCCCTGGCGGTGGGCTGCCTGATGGCGGGCCGCTCCTTCTCACCTTCGCCCCTTCGCCCCTCCCTCAGGAGGTGCTCCAGAGCGTCTCCCGAGGTCAGGAGGCCCAGGACTTCGTACCGCTCGCCCACCACGGGCACGGCGTGCACTCCGCGGCGCACCATCAGGTCCACCACCTCGTCCAGGGGGGTGTCGGGGTAGACCCGATACCGCACCGGCACGAGCGCGTCCTGTACCAGGAGTCTGGAATTCAACGGCGTCTCCGTCAGGGCCTGGATCGCTCGACCGTCCTACGCCAGCACATCCTGGATCAAGCCCACGATGTCGACCGGCCGTTTGGCCACCGCGATCCCGTTGTCGTGGAACGCTTTCATCTTGTCCTCGGCGGTGCCGGCGGACCCGCTGATGATCGCGCCCGCATGACCCATGCGGCGGCCCGGAGGCGCCGTCTGTCCGGCGATGAAGCCCACGACCGGCTTGGTCATGTGCTCCTTCACGAAGTCCGCCGCCTCCTGCTCGTCCGTCCCGCCGATCTCACCGATCATGACCACGGCGGTGGTGTCGGAGTCGGCCTGGAAGGCCCGCAGGCAGTCGACGAAGTTGGTCCCGATCAACGGATCGCCGCCGATTCCCACGCACGTCGTCTGGCCCAGTCCGACGTTCGTGAGCTGGAAGACCGCCTCGTACGTCAGCGTACCGGAGCGTGACACGAGGCCGATGGGACCTTCAGTCACGATCTGCCCCGGAAGGATGCCGACCTTCGACTTTCCCGGCGAGATCAGCCCGGGGCAATTGGGGCCGAGGACCCGCGCGCCACGGTCACGCGCGAAGGCGTGCGCTCGCGCCATGTCCTGCACGGGAATTCCCTCGGTGATGGCAACCACCAGGGTCACGCCGGAATCGGCGGCTTCCATGACCGCGCCGGCCGCGAAGGCCGGAGGCACGTAGATCACGGACGTGTTTGCACCCGTCTCGGCCACAGCCTCGTCCATCGTGTTGAAGATCGGGACCCTGGCTCCGCCGCCTCCGTCGAAGGTCTGCCCACCCTTTCCGGGTGTGACCCCCGCCACGACGTGCGTGCCGTATTCGATCATCTGCCGGGTGTGGAACGAGCCGTCCCGGCCGGTGATCCCCTGGACGACGAGCTTCGTATGTGTGTCGATGAAAATCGCCATGGGGCTGCTATGCCTTTGCGAGCTCGACAGCCTTCTCCACGACGTCGTCCATCGACGTGTAGGCGGAGAATCCGGCGTCGGCGAGAATCTGGAGGGCCAACTCTTCGTTGGTCCCCGTGAGACGGATCACGATCGGCACGTCGATATCGATGCGCTGCGTGGCGGTCACGATACCGTTGGCGACGTCGTCGCAACGGGTGATGCCGCCGAAGATGTTGAACAGAATGACCTTGACGTTCGGGTCTCCCGCAATGATGTCGAGGGCCGCAACGACCTTGTCGGGATTGGACGACCCACCGATGTCCAGGAAGTTGGCAGGCTCTCCGCCGTAGTATTTGACCAGGTCCATCGTGGCCATCGCCAGCCCGGCACCGTTCACGCAACACCCGACGCTTCCCTCCAACTTCACGAAGCTCAGCGACGCTTCTCGAGCCTTGGTTTCGGCCCGGGGCTCATCGGCGGAGTCCCGCATCCGGGCGACGTCGGGACGGCGGAAGAGTTCGCTGTCGTCGATGCTCATCTTGGCGTCGATGGCCTTGACTTCACCCGTCGTCGTCGTGATGAGGGGGTTGATCTCGGCCATCGAGGCGCCCGAGTCCACGAACGCCCGGTACAACTGGGCGATGATCTTCGCAGCCTGCTTGATCGTATCCGGATCGTCGTAGAGCGTGTTCGCGAGCCAGAGCGCCTGATGTGGGAGGATCCCATACCGGGGATCCACCCTGAGGCGCCGGATGGCGTCGGGGTTCGTCTCGGCGACCTCTTCGATGTCGACGCCACCCTCGGCGGAAACCATGAACGTCGCGGCCTGGGTCTTCCGGTCCATGAGCACGCCTACATACGCCTCGGACGCGATGTCCTCGGCGGTCGTGACGAGCACCTTGTTCACGGTCAGGCCCTTGATCTGCATCCCGAGAATCCTGGACGCATGCTCCCGCGCTTCCTCCGGGGTCTTGGCGAGCTTCACCCCACCGGCCTTCCCACGGCCACCGGAGTGGACCTGTGCCTTGACCACCACCATGCCGCCGAATTTGCGGGCCAGTGCCTCGGCCTCGTCCGGCGTATGTGCAATCTCGCCCGGTGGAACGGGAATCCCTGCCGCTCGGAAGCACTCCTTCGCCTGGTATTCGTGGATGTTCATGGCGTTTCAGGGTTCCATGCAAAGGGTCGGACGGTCCGTGCGCAGGCCGTTGCCTGCACGGACGCCGGCGGGGTGAGACCCGTCAAGCTACCAGAGCCCAGGAGGCGGATCAACGTCCACTCCCGCCTGCGGCTCCACCCAGTTGCCGCAGGAGGGCGCGCAACTGCTGCAGAGCCTGTCCGAAGCCCTGCCAGTCCCCATCGCGAAGGTGGGATTCGGCCTGATCGAGGAGGTCCAGCGCGGCGCGGGGCCAGGCGGAGGTCGCGGAACCGGGCGAGGGCGTGTCGGACGCGTCGGGACCTGCGGTGACTCCCGCGAGCGCGGCCACGGCCCCGGAGAGGCTCTCGTTCATCGCCACCCGGCGACCGTCGCTCACCACAAAACGACGCAACTCCGGGATCGCGTCGGCCTCGGCGGCCAGGAAGACGGGCTCGACGTAGAGCATCCGTCGCCCCACCGGAATGAGGTGGAGGTGTCCGGTCCACACCTCACTTCCACCGGTCCGCCAGAGCGAGAACTCCTGCGAAATGACCGGATCCTGCTCGACCAAAGCTTCGATCTGACGTGGTCCTGGCGCCTGATCGGCCACCGGTACGTCGAGGAGGAGCAGTTCCGGCACCCCGGCGTCATCCGTGCGCCCAACCAGCATCGCCGTCAGATTCTGGCGGCCGGCCGGGACGAAGACGGTCGAGAGATTGAATCGGGATTCCTCGTCTCCGGGGAGCTTCCAGATGCCGTATTCGGGGCGGTACCCGATCGGCTTCGTCCCCTGAGACACCTCCGTGGGAAGCGACCACACGTCCTGCTGCCCGTGGAACGCGGGGGCGGTCTCCTGGTGATACTGGCGAAGCACCTCCGCCTGGAGGTCGAGTAGCGCTCGTGGATAGCGGATGTGCGCACGAAGCTCAGGCGGCATCGAGTCCATCGCCTGGAACAGACCGGGGAAGGCGCGCGCATACGCGTCCGCAAGCGGATCCAAAATCGGCACACGGTAGAAGTCGACCCGACCCGAGATAGCATCGAGGGTGACCTTCACCGAGTTGCGCAGGTACGAGACCTGCCGTAGCGGCTCGAACGCTCGAGCCGAGGACAGGGGAAAGGCACGGGTGGCGCTGAAGGCATCCAGGACCCAGACGACGTGCCCGTCCACGACGACCGGATACGGCGCCTCGGGATAGCGCAGGAATGGCGCGATAGCGCGTACGCGGTCGATCACGCGCCGTCGATAGACGAAGCGGCTATTCCGATCGATCTCACTCGAGAACAGGAGGTTCGCGTCACGAAAGCTCCACGCCAGCACGGCCTTGCGCAGCCAGGACGACAACTCGATTCCCGCGGGATAGTCGACACCCACCTTCCCGACCCCGCCATCCGGCGCCGTGAAACGCTCGTCCGACGGCGCCAACACCGCATGGAGCTGCGGCCGCTCCCCGAAGAAGATCTGCGGCCGGGTCAACCGGAGCTGAACCGGGTCCCTCGCCGTTCCTGTGAACTCGGGAGGGATCCCTGAAAGGATCATCGGGGGGCGCCCCTCGGGGGTCCGCTCGGCCGCCAGACTCGCGACGACGCCCATCCCCTCCACGTAGCGCTCTCGCAGGTGCAGATTCTGCCAGTTGGGGTCCTGGATACCGCCCGGATCGACTTCCCGAACGGACAGCGCCACGGGTACGTCTCCATCCTGTGCCCGGTAGCGATCGATGGTGACTTCCGTGAAGTCGTAGTAGGGGAAGCGGGCCTCGACCTGCCGAAACGTGGTCAGCAACGCATCCCGGGTCCAGATCGGGAGTCCAGCGAACTGGCGCGCCGCGAGGGACCAGTCGACAGAGTCGGCG
>JBBSOM010000012.1:0-16772 GCA_038259715.1 Longimicrobiales bacterium | reverse complement strand
GCCCGGGTCGAGGGCGGCCCGGCTCTTCGTCGGGTACGGTATTTCGCGCACCAAGTACGAACAATTCAACAACACCGGCGACAACTCGCTCTTTGGACGCCCGCCGGGCGTTCAGAGCACGCTCTCGGTGGGCGTCACACGGCAGACGCTCGACCATCCACTCTTTCCGACGGTCGGCTCCAAGCAGAGCCTGAATATCGACGCAAACGGGGGCCTGCTGGGAGGAGACGGCAACTTCACCAAGGTCACGGGTGAGGGCACATGGTGGGTACCGGTGGCCCAGATCGGCGACGTCACGAGCGGTCGGCCGATCCGGTTCGCACTGGGTGTGTCTCTCAAGGCCGGCGCGGTGTTCGGTAACGCGGACGCCTTCCCGTTCGAGCGTTTCTGGATGGGGGGTGTGCAGTTCGGCCAGCCCCTGCGCGGATACGACGAAACGTCGATCACGCCCCTGGGCTTTTATCCCCAGAATTCGAAGGAAATCTTCGATATCCAACGCCTCGGGAACGCGTACTTCAGCATGACGGCCGAGTACGCGTTGCGACTGAACGACCAGATCTCGGCGTCGCTCTTCTACGACGCCGGCAACGTCTGGCGTACGCCGGCCCAGATCGACCCCACCCGCCTCTATCGAGGGGCGGGCTTCGGAATCCAGATCGTGACCCCGTTCGGTCCGATCGGACTCGACTACGCGTACGGGTTCGACAAGACGACCCCAGGATGGCAGTTGCACTTCCGCATGGGGCCGGGATACTGATCGGCAGGCGGTGTACGGTCATGCGGCCTCCCATCGTCCGGGGGTGCCACGACCTCGTAGGAATTCGCTACATTACCTGGCTGTGGACCCGCCGGAACACGGGAACAAGTGATCCGGTGCGGACTAGCACATACGCGTATTCGAACGCACGAGCCCAACCCCCACTGGAGCAGAAGACCATGCGACGCATCCCGTTCGCCGTCCTGGCGCTGGTGTTCGCGCTGGCCACCGGCAGCGCGGAGGCGCAGACGCTGAAGATCGGCTACATCAACTCGCAGGAAATCCTTCAGAGCGCACCCGGTGCCAAGGAAGCGCAGGCCGCGTACGAGAAGGAGATGAAGGGCTATACCGACGAAGCCCAACAACTGCAGGATGAGCTTCAGCGAATGCAGCAGCAGCTCCAGCAGCAGGAGCTCACGCTTTCACCCGAGGCGAAGCGGAACCGACAGGATCAGATCCAGCAGAAGGCCACCGCGGCCCAGCAGCGGATGCAGCAGTTGGACCAGTTGTCCTCTCAGAGGCGCGCTGAACTGATCCAGCCTGTGATGGACAAAGTTACCCAGGTCATCGAGAAGCTGCGCGAAGAGGGCAACTACTCGCTCATCCTGGATGTGGCGGCCGGTTCCATCATTTCCGCGGATCCCTCTCTCGACCTCACGAAAGAGGTCATCCGGAGACTGACGGTCGCCGCGCCGGCCCCGGGGGGGTCGTTCTAGGACGGGCTCCTAGCCCCCATGAGCGGATCCCCTTCGGAATCGGTCCCCTCGACGCTGTCGCTGGGAGAGGTGGCCGAACTGGTTTCCGGTGGTCTGGAAGGGGACCCGGAGATCCGGATCGTCGGCGTCTCCGCTCTGGATGAAGCCGGCCCCGAGGACCTGGCACTCTTTACGTCGCGGCGCTACACCCACCACGTGGCCGGATCGGGCGCGGCGGCCTTCCTGGTTACCGACGAGACGATGGCCAGGCTGGGCGCGGGTCGCCCCCGCGTGGTGGTCCGTGACGCCTCACGGGCCCTCATCGCGATCCTTGGGCGCTTGCACCCCGTCAACCGGGAGCCGGCCGGGATCCACCCCACCGCGATCCTGGGCGAAGGTGTACGCCTCGGAGACGACGTGGGCATCGGGGCCTATAGCGTGGTTGGCGACCATGTCGACATCGGATCCGGATGCCGGATTGGGCCGCACGTGGTCATCGGCCGGGATTCCGTCGTCGGCTCGGAATGCACGCTGCACCCCCAATCGGTGCTCTATCCGCGCACCGTTCTCGGGGACCGCGTGATCATCCACTCAGGGGTGCGCGTCGGCGGCGACGGATTCGGCTATGCGACCTACGACGGTTCCCACCATCGCATTCCGCACGTTGGACGAGCCGTGATCGACTCGGACGTGGAGATCGGGCCGAACTCCACGGTGGACCGCGGCTCCGTCGGCGACACACATGTCGGGACTGGCGTGAAGATCGACAACCTCGTGATGGTGGCGCACAACGTGCAGGTCGGAGAACATTCCATGCTCGCCGCCCTCGTGGGCATCGCCGGGTCGACCCGGGTGGGCAAGGGCGTGTGGATGGGGGGCCAGGCAGGCGCCATCAACCATCTGGACATCGGCGACGGCGCGCGTGTGGCTGTGGCCACCAAGGTCCTGCGAGACGTCCCGGCGGGTGAGACGGTATCGGGCCACCCCGCGAGGCCTCATCGCGAGGATTTATCGCGGCAGGCCAACCTGGGGCGGTTGCCCAAGCTCGTGGAACGGGTGAAGGTGCTGGAGGCGGAAATCGAGGCGCTCAAGCGGGGACTGGGCGGGTAGGAGCCCGTCCGGACCCTACATCGGGCGACCCGTGCTCCGCCCGGATGTCCCGGCATGCCATGTCGCTGCGGAGGCGCCTCGGCGGGATCGTGATTAGTTTTAAGTGTTTTGGTCGTGGCATCGCTTCTTTCTTCCCCGATCCGAATGAACCCAGGTAGACAGCGGACCGTTTCGACGGAGATCAGCCTCGACGGTATCGGCGTGCACTCCGGGCAGCCCGCTTCCCTCACATTCCGACCGGCGGCGGCGGGCGCGGGCATCCGCTTTCGACGAGCCGATCTGGATGGGGCTCCGGAGGTCCCCGCGACGCTCGACTACGTAGTCCGTACCGACCTGGGCACGACGCTGGGCCTCGACGGCGTCGAGGTCCAGACGGTCGAGCACGTCATGGCGGCGCTGTCCAGCGTCCCCGTCGACAACGCGATCATCGAGCTTACGGGGCCCGAGATTCCCATTCGTGATGGATCCTTCGCCGACTACGTCCTCGCCCTCGAAGACGCAGGCATCGAGGAGCAGGACGCCGAGGCGCGCACGATTCAGCTCCTCGTGCCCCTCCAGGTGGCTGGTCCGGATGTGGAGTCGTACGTCGCCGCTCCTGGAAAGGGCTTCCGGATCTCGGGGACCATCGACTTCGAGCACCGCTCGATCGGTAGGCAGTATGGTTCGTTCCGGATCGACGGGGGGGGCTTTGGCCGGGATCTGGCACCGGCGCGTACGTTCGGTTTCGTGCGGGACTGGGACATGCTCCGCGGTCGGGGCCTGGCGCTCGGGGCGAACCTCGACAATACGGTCGTCCTCGAGGACGACGAAATCCTCAACGAGAATCTCCGTTTTCCGGACGAGTTCCTGCGTCACAAGGTAGGCGACATCGTCGGCGACCTGGCGCTTCTCGGAGAGCGGATCCAGGCGCACATCGTGGCCGAGCGGCCGAGTCATGCCGGGAACGTCGCCTTGGCCCGGGCGCTCGCCGAGCACACACGCCGTTCCGGAAGGGGGGCCTTCGTGGACGCGGCGAAGATCATGGAGTATCTGCCGCACCGCTACCCGATGCTGCTCGTCGACCGGATCATCGATTTCGAAGCGGGCAAGCGCATCGTCGGTATCAAGAACGTCACGATCAACGAGCCCTTCTTCCAGGGCCACTATCCGGGCCACCCGGTCATGCCCGGCGTGCTGATCATCGAGGCCATGGCCCAGGTGGGCGGCCTCCTCCTCATGGAAGAGGTCGAACGGCCGGACGAGAAGGTGGTCTACTTCATGACGATGGACAATGTGAAGTGGAGGCGCCCCGTGACTCCGGGGGACACGTTGGTCTTCGAGTTGGAGATGGTCCAATTCCGACGACACACCTGCAAGATGCGCGGGCGGGGTTTCGTGGACGGGCAACTGGTGGCGGAAGCCGATCTCATGGCGAGGATCGTGGACAAATGAGTGACATCTCCGTGGGGAGCCGCAGTGACACCCTTGTCCACCCCACCGCGCTGATCGATCCGGACGCCGAGTTGGGGCAGGGTGTCGTGGTGGGTCCGTGGGTGATCGTGGGGCCGCGCGTCTCGATCGGCGACGGCACCGAGATCGGGCCGCGCGTGTTGATCGAGCAGGACACCACGGTGGGTGAGGACTGCCGGATCTCCAACGGAGCGGTGCTCGGCACCGACCCCCAGGACCTGAAGTTCAAGGGTGAGCGGACCGTCCTCGAGGTCGGTGATCGCACGGTGATCCGCGAGTTCGCCACGCTCAACCGGGGCACGTCCGAGACGGGGCGTACGTCCGTGGGAAGCGACTGTTTGCTGATGGCGTACACGCACGTCGCGCACGACTGTGAACTGGGCAATCATGTGATCCTCTCGAACGCCGTGAACATGGCGGGGCACGTCCTCATCGAGGACTGGGTCATCGTCGGCGGCCTCACGCCCATCCACCAGTTCGTGCGTATCGGCGCGCATGCGTTCATCGGAGGCGGATCGCGTATTCCCCAGGATGTTCCTCCCTACTGCCGCGTGGCCGGCAATCCGCCTTCGCTCTACGGGCTGAACTCCGTGGGGTTGGAGCGGCGTGGCTTCTCCGACGAGGTGCGCAAAGCGCTGAAGCAGGCGTACCGCATCCTCTTCCAGTCGAAGCTCAATGTGGGGCAGGGTGTGACCCGAGCCGAGGCCGAGGTCCCGGCGATTCCAGAGGTCAGACACCTGCTCGAGTTCATCAAGGCCAGCGAGCGCGGCATCACACTCTGAGGACGAGGCTTACCGCATGAGCCACGTGGACCACCCCCGCATCGGCGTCGTCGGCGTGGGCGCGCTCGGGTTCCATCACGCGCGTATCCTATCGTCGCTCGAGGGCGTGCGCATGGCCGGCGTGTATGATGCGCAGCCTGCGCGCGCGGCCGAGGTCGCCGAGCAATTGAACCTACGCGCGCACGGTGACCTCGACGGTCTGCTGGATGCGTCCGACGCGGTGGTCGTCGCGGTGCCCACGACCGCGCACGAGGAGATCGCGACCGCCGCGCTCCGGGGCGGAAAGCCCGTCATGGTCGAGAAGCCGCTGGCGCCGAGCCTCGAGTCCGCGGACAGGATTCTGCGGGCCGCGGCCGAATACGACGTCTTCGTACAGACCGGGCACTCGGAGCGATTCAATCAGGCGATCCTGGCGGCCGAGCCGTACCTCGATGGGCCACTGTTCGTGGAATCCCATCGGATGGCGCCGTTCACGCCTCGCAGCATCGACGTGGCCGTGGTGCTCGACCTGATGATCCACGACGTGGATCTGGTCATGGGGCTGATCGGAAGCAACCTGGTCGAGATGGCCGCGTCCGGAATCCCCGTGCTCACGCCGAACGTGGATATCGCCAACGCGAGGCTCGGCTTCGAGAATGGCGCGGTCGCGAATCTCACGGCCAGCCGTGTCTCGTTGGAGCGCATGCGCAAGCTCCGCATCTTCCAGCCGTCGGGGTACCTGTCCCTGAATCTGGCCGACGGGGTGGGGGAGTTCCTGCGGCTCCGAACGGGACTGGATGAGTTGCACGAGGCCGCCCAGATCGGACAGGCCCCGATGGACCTCACCGAGATCGTAGAGCGTATTCCGTTCCAGGGCGACGGAGCGGAACCGCTCCGTCGCGAACTGGAGAACTTCCGTGACGCTGTCCGGGGTGCCGGCCCACCCGTTGTGACCGGCCGGGACGGCCGGGCCGCGCTCGCGGTCGCCCTCGCCATCCAGGAAAAGATCGAAAGCCATGTCACTCATACGCGTCCGACGTAGCCGGAAGAAGAGCTGGATCGACACCAAGAAGGGTTTTCCCGTGGGGAAGCTCCTGCTGGTCTTTGCGTTCGTGATCGCGCTGATCTGGTACTTGGGGAACTTCTGATTCGTCGCGGCACGGAAGGCCCCAGGACCGTCCTCATCCTGGCCGGTGAGGCTTCCGGGGACCACCACGCCGCCGGCGTGGCCCGAGCGCTTCGCGCTCGTGTGCCGGACGTTCGGCTGGTCGGCTTGGGCGGGCCCGCCATGGCCGCGGAAGGTGTGGATCTCCTGGCTGGCCTGGAGGACCTCGCGGTGATGGGCTTTGCCGAGGTCGTCCGCCATCTGGGCTTCTTCCGGAAGCTGATGCGGCGGATCGTCGCGTTGATGGAGACCGGGACCATCGACCTGGTGCTCCCGGTCGACTATCCGGGCTTCAACCTGCGCGCGGCGCACGCCGCACACGATCGCTCGATCCCCGTGCTCTACTACATCTCGCCGCAGGTGTGGGCATGGAAGGCGGGACGCGCGCGCCACCTTGCCGAGTACGCCGACCGGGTGGCGGTCATCCTCCCGTTCGAGGTCGACATCCTGGCCGAGGCGGGGGCGAACGTGACGTTCGTGGGCCACCCGCTCCTGGAGCGCCCGGACGACGTTCCCGCTCGCGATGCCTTCTGTGCACGATGGCATCTCGATGCCGAGCGTCCGATCCTGGCGATCCTTCCCGGATCCAGGCGACAGGAGATCGAGCGCCACCTGGACGTCTTCGCGGCGGCGGCCCGCCTCGTGGTGAACGCGCGCCCCGACGTCCAGCCGGCGCTCGCGAAGGCGTCCTCTGTGCCGGAGGCGTGGCTCGCACCCGCCGAACTCCCGGTGGTGGCGGAGGGTCGCGCCCTCTTGCACCATGCGCGCGTCGCGCTGGTGAAGTCCGGCACCTCGACGCTGGAGACCGCCCTCGAGGGGACACCGTTCGTGATGGCCTACAGGACCTCCCCGATCACGTATTGGCTGGCCAAGCGCGTCGTGCGCGTCGACCATCTCGCGCTCGCGAATCTTGTAGCGGGCGGCCGCGTGGTGCCCGAGATGATCCAGCGCGCAGCCAACGCCCCGGCGCTGTCCCAGCGGCTACTCGCGCTTCTCGCGGATGGACCGGAGCGCACCCGGCAACGGGAGGGTCTGGCACGGGTTCGCGGTGCGCTGGGCACGCCCGGGGCCTCGGCACGCGTGGCCGACCTCGCTGTGGAGCTGTTGGAGGCACGGCGGTGAGCGAGCTGAAGTTCGAAGTCGCGGGCGTGCTCGGCGTGGGGCTGCTCGGCGCGCTGTTCGCCACGGTCCGGGTCCGACGGCACGGCGATGCCGAGTACCTGCGCGTACGGAGCGAGGGACGTCCTGTGATCTTCGTGTGCTGGCACGGGCAGCTCCTGCCGCTGATCCATTTCCATCGTCACGAACGTATGGTGGCGCTGGTCAGTGAACACGCGGACGGTGAGTACATCACCCGCGTCATCGAACGACACGGTTTCGACACGGTCCGGGGTTCGAGCACCCGGGGCGCCACCAAGGGATTGAAGGGCTTGATCCGCGCCGCCCGTGAGGGGCGAAACCTCGCTGTCACGCCCGACGGTCCCCGGGGGCCGGCGCGCGAATTCAAACAGGGTGCGCTGGCCGTGGCGCAGGCAACCGGACTGCCGATCCAGACTCTGGCCGCGGCCGCCACCCGGGCTTGGCGCTTCCGGAGCTGGGACGGCTTCATGGTGCCTCAGCCCCTCTCCGTCCTGCACATCACATATGGCGTGCCGCGCATGGTCCCTCGGGAGGCGGGCCGCACCGAGTTGGAGGAGATCGCTCGTTCGTTCAGAAACGAGTTGAACGCGCTCACCCGAGCGGCCGAGGCGGCCGCGACGTGATCGGCTTCCTTCAGGGTCCCGTCCGCCGTTGGTGGGCCGGAGGCGGCGGTCCGGGCGGTGCCCTCCTGAGGGTGCTCACGGCGCCGATCGAGGGGCTCTACCGGAGGGTTGTGTCCTGGCGTAACCGGGTCTACGACCGTCGTGGGGGCGCACGGGTGGCCGGGCTCAAGGTCGTCAGTGTGGGGAACCTGTCCGTGGGCGGCACCGGGAAGACCCCGATTGCCGCATGGGTAGCCCGGCTTCTCCTGGATGCGGGTGCCAAGCCCGCCCTGGTGGCGCGTGGTTACGGCCGCGACGAGTTGCTCCTGCACCGGCGCTGGACCCCGGCCGTTCCGGTGATCGCCGACCCGGACCGGGTCGCCGCGGCCGGTCGCGCCCGAGCGCAGGGTGCCGACGTGGTGGTCCTGGATGACGGATTCCAGCACCGGCGCCTGGCGCGGGACATCGACATCGTGCTGCTCGCGGCCGGCGACCCATACCCGGGTCGGATGCTGCCTCGCGGTCCCTTCCGGGAAGCCCCCGCGGCGCTCGCCCGGGCCGATGCGGTGATCGTGACCCGCCGCACGGCCATGCCCCAGCGCGCGGAGGAGATCGTGCGCCGCGTCTCCGCCGCTCACCCACACATCACGGTGGGGCTCGTGTCGCTCATGCCAGGCGGGTGGCAGGAGCTCGACGGGACGCCCGCCGTGGCGCCCCTGGGCCGGGTGCTGTGCGTTGCCGCCATCGCGCGACCGGAAGCCTTCGCTCTTCAGGTCGGGAAAATCACGGGCTTTCAAGCCGAATTGTGGGCCTTCCCGGACCACCACGATTTTTCGGCCGCCGATGCACGCGCGATCCAGGTGCGGGCAGGGGAACGTCCGGTCGTCGTGACCGAGAAGGACGCGGTGAAGTTGCAGGAGCACGAGGCACTTCTCGGCACGGTCCGGGTCATGGTACAAGCATTGCGTTGGGAATCCGGGGAAGATCGTGTGTCGAAGCTCGTGACTTCGGTCCTCACGAAGGAGGCTTGATGGAGCGCACGACCGACGTCCTGGTCGTCGGCAGTGGCATCGCCGGGCTCACGTTCGCGTTGAAGATCGCGGCGCGCGCGCGGGTGCTTCTCGTCACCAAGAAGGAGCGCGCGGACTCGTCGACGAACTCCGCGCGCGGGGGAATCGCCTCGGTACTCGGCGATGACGACGACTTCCGGCTCCATGCCCAGGACACGCTCGTCGCGGGTGCGGGACTCTGTTCCGCACGCGCGGTCGAGGTGCTCGTGCGGGAGGGTCCGGCCCGCGTGCGCGAACTGATGGATTGGGGCGCCCGCTTCGACCGCGAGGACGGGCGCCGGCTTTCGCTCGGCCGCGAAGGGGGCCACTCACGCCGCCGCATTGCGCACGCCGGGGACCACACGGGGCGCGAGATCGAATCGGCGCTCCTCGAGGCGGTCGCGGCCGAGCCCAATATCGAGGTTCTCGAAGATCACCTGGCCATCGACCTCCTGGTCAACGCCGACCCGTCGGGGCGCGCCGTCTGCACCGGAGCCCAGGTGCTTCATCACCGGAGCGGCGGGGTCATGGTCGTTTGGGCGCGCTTCACGATGCTGGCAGCAGGCGGTTGCGGCCAGGTATACCGTCACACCACCAACCCCGGCATCGCGACCGGCGATGGGATCGCCATGGCGTACCGGGCAGGGGCCCGTGTCGCGAACATGGAGTTCATCCAGTTCCATCCGACCGCGCTCCATCCGACCGAGGACCCCGCCTTCCTGATCTCGGAGGCGGTCCGTGGAGAGGGGGCCGTCCTTCGCACCCTCGACGGCACGGCGTTCATGGATCGTTACCATCCGTTGGCGTCATTGGCGCCCCGGGACATCGTGGCCCGCGCGATCGATCACGAATTGAAGGCCCGCGGCGATACGCACGTGCTCCTGGACGTGTCCTCGATCCCTCGGGACGTGCTCGCGGCACGCTTCCCCGGCGCCGTCGAGGGGTGCCGGGAACGAGGCATCGACCCGGGTGACGGAATTCCCGTGGTGCCGGCCGCGCACTATGCGTGTGGCGGAGTGCTCACGGACAGCGTAGGCCACACCACGCTCTCGGGACTGTTCGCGACCGGCGAGGTCGCGTGTTCCGGCGTGCACGGCGCGAACCGCCTCGCCTCGAACTCCTTGCTCGAGGCCGTGGTCTTCGCGGATCGCGCCGCGCGCATGGTTTCGTACAGGCTCGAGACCACCGGAGCTCGCCCCGCCTTTCCGCCCGTGCCGCAGGAGCTGGCGAGTCCAGGCAATCAGGTCGTGGACCTCGCGGACGTCGCCGAACGCCGGGGGGAACTGCGCGATCTCATGTGGGAGCTGGTCGGCATCGTGCGTTCGGACGAGAGGCTCGAACGCGCCGACGCCCGCATTGCCCGGATGTCGTCGTCGGAAGCGCTCCGCTGGCAGCGGTCCGCCTGGACCGCCGACGGCGCCGAGCTTCGCAACCTGCTCCAGGTGGCGGAGCTGACCGTGCGGTGTGCACGCATGCGTCGCGAGAGTCGCGGCCTCCACTACACGCTGGACCACCCCTTCCGGGACAACGAGCGCTGCCTGCACGACACCGTCGTCAGCCGGGTCGGCGGACTTCCCTGGTGAGGGTCACCGTTGTCGCCGTCGGCAGGGTCCGTGGTCCGTTGGAAGGAGCGGTCGCGGAGTACGAGCAACGCGCCGCTCGCTACTGGAAGTTCGAGGTCGTCGAGGTCGACGCGGGCGCTCAGGGCCGGGATGCGGAGCCTTCGCGGGTCATGACGGCGGAAGCGGACCGAATTCTGGCCCGCGTGCCCGCCGGCACGGACGTTTTCGCGCTCACCCGGGAAGGGAAGGCCATGGCCTCGTCGGTCCTCGCTCGCACGCTGGAGGAGCACGCGATCCGCTCGTCGCCCGGCGTGACCTTCGTGATCGGCGGCGCGTTCGGGCTTGGCCCCGAGGTACTGTCCCTCGCGCGGCGTCGACTGTCGCTGTCGGCCATGACGCTGCCACATGAGATGGCGCGCCTGATGCTCGCCGAACAGCTTTACCGCGCCGGCACCATCCTACGCGGCGAGCCGTACCACAAAGGAGACTGACTTGTCCCGGGACCCGCTCAACCTTGAAATCCTCGTTGCCCCTCCCATGGGTTCGTCGCTCGTGCAGGACTATGTCGAGGGGAACGGCGAGGCCGCTTCGTTCTTCACGGGATCCTTCCGGGACCTCGATGCATACCGCGCGAAGGCAGTGGAGGTGGACGGTCGATTCGATCGGGGTGCGCGTCAACGTGCCATCGAGGCGATCAGCGTCCCGCCCGGCGGGGACGCGAGCCGTTTGACCCGCTTCGTCGAGGAGGGTGGGTATGTGGTGACCACCGGGCAGCAGCCCGGGCTCTTCGGCGGTCCCCTCTACAACGTATACAAGGCGCTGACGCTCGTCCGACTCGCGGAAGCTCTGGAGGAGCAGCTTGCCAAGCCGGTCATTCCGCTCTTCTGGATCGGCTCCGAGGACCACGACTGGGAGGAGGCCAACCACACCTGTATCGTGGGTGTGGACAACGAGTTGCATGAGCCCGTGCTGCCGTCTCCACACCCGGACCATCGCCCCGCCATCCACCGGATGCCGCTTCCGGCTGAAGTCGTGTCACTCCGTGAGGCGTTTCTCGCCGACCTCCCCGACACCGACTTCAGCCAGCCCTACCGCAAGCTCCTACGCGACGCCTTCGAGGAGGGCGGAACGCTCTCCGGCGGCTTTCGACGGCTTCTCGAAGAACTGTTGGGCCCGTACGGACTCTTTTTCACGGATGCGGCGGACCTGGCGCTCAAGGCGGCGTCACGTCCGGCGCTCGAACGTGAACTCGACAATGCCGAGGAATACGAAGGCATCCTCGCCGGGACGTGCCGCCGCCTCGAAGCCGCCGGGTACGGGCTCCAGGTTTCGCTCATGCCCGGGGGCGTGAATCTCTTCCTCGAGGCCACAACCGGTCGGGAGCGAATCTATCGCGATGGCGACGCCTTCCGTCTGCGCCTCTCGAACGAGCGCCTGACCCGCGACCAGATTCTTGCGCGCGCCGACGCCGATCCGACGGACCTGAGCCCGAACGTCCTGCTCCGCCCGGTGGTCGAAAGCACGGTATTCCCGACGCTGGCCTACGTCGCCGGCCCCGGCGAGATGGCGTACTTCGCCGAGCTCGCGGACTACTTCGCCGCGCACGGCATCCGCATGCCCATCATCCATCCGCGCCTCGGCGCGACGGTGATCGAGTCGAAGATCCGGAAGGTGCTCGACAAATTCGGGGTCGAGGTGGCCGCCTTGAACCGGCCCTTCCACCGGATCGCCGGCGAGATCGCACGTGACGGGGTCCCGCCGGACATAGGCCGCGCTCTGGGTGAACTACGCGGTTCCATCGCGAAGGGCGTCGGCAATCTGCAGGACGCCGTGAAGGCGGTCGATCCAACGCTCAAGGGTCCGGTGCAGCACGTGCGCAGCCAAGCCTTCACGGCGCTGGACGAGTTGGAGAAGAAGGTGGTGCAAGCGCTCAAGCGGGAAAACGAGATCGCGCTGGCCCAACTGGAGAAGGCTCAACTCCATCTCTTCCCCAAGGGGAAGCCCCAGGAGCGCGTCATCAACGCGTTCTATTTCCTGACCCGCTACGGGGGGGCGTTCCTGGACGAAGTCGCGCGCCTCTTCACGGTGACGATCGAGTGAGCGATCGCGTGGGCGGATCGTTGATCTCCCGTGTGTACGTCGGGTAACTTCGGCGCATGTTCCTGGAACTCATCCTCGTCCTCGTGGTCCTGATTCCGATCCTGGCGATCGTATTGGACTCCCAGCTGGGGCGCGCCCTCGCGTCCCGCATGGAGGGTCGCGGCCTTCGGGGTGACACGCCGGATCTCACGGCAGAGCGCATCGCCTTCCTCGAGGGCGAGATGGAACGCCTCACCAGCGAGATCCTGCGGTTGGACGAGGAAAGCCAGTTCCTGCACAAGCTCCTCGCTGAGCGGCATCCGGACCCGGACGCCGCACTCCCGCCCGGTGACGAGACCCTCTGACCCCCTCCCGGCGGCGCCGCCGGGGCCGACGGAAGGTCGTCCGAACGCCCGCGCCGCCGCGAAGGTGGGTGCGGGCATCTTTTTGAGCCGTGTGGCGGGCTTCGTGCGCCAGCGCCTGCTCGCGCACTACTTCGGCGCGGGTCTCGTCGCCGACGCCTGGGGTGCCGCCACGCGGCTGCCGAACGTCGTACAGAACCTCCTGGGGGAGGGGACGCTCTCCGCTTCGCTGATCCCGGTATACGTCGAATTCCTGGAACAGGGCCGGGAGGAGGAAGCCGGCCGGTTCGCGGGCGCAGCCCTGGGCATCCTTTCGGCGGTGGCCGCCGGCCTGTCGCTCCTCGGGATCCTGGCCGCGCCGCTCCTGGTACGTACCCTCTTCTGGGAGTGGAGCCCCCAGAAGCAGGCGATCACGATCACGCTGACGCGGATCATCTTTCCGATGACCGGGATCATGGTCATCTCGGCGTGGGCTCTGGGCATCCTGAACAGCCATCGCCGCTTCTTCGTCTCGTACGTCGCGCCCGTGGTCTGGAACCTCGCGATGATCGCCGTTCTGGTCGGGTTCGGCGGCTACCTCGCGTTCGGCGAGCGGGACCTCGTGGTGGCGCTCGCCTGGGGAGCGCTGGTCGGCGGCGTCCTGCAGTTCGCGGTCCAGGTACCGTTCGTTCTCCCCCATCTGAAGGGCTTCCGCCTCTCGCTCGGACGGAGTGTGGCCGGCGTGCCCGAGGCGATCCGCAACTTCACACCGGTGGTCATGGCGCGCGGGGTCGTGAACCTCACGGGATGGATCGACACGGTCCTGGCCGGCATGATCGCCGGGGGCGCGGTGGCGCTTTTGGGCTACGCGCAGACGCTCTACGTGCTGCCGATCTCGCTGTTCGGCATGTCCGTGGCGGCCGCCGAGCTACCCGAATTGTCCCGGATGCGCGGGGAAGGGGAGGCGCTGCTGGCGGGCCGCGTGTCGGCCGCGCTCGGCCGCCTCTCCGTCTTCATCGTGCCGTCCACCCTGGGCTACCTGTTCCTCGGCGACCTTCCGGTGGCCGCGATCTACCAGACCGGCGAGTTCGGCGCCGCCGACACCCTCGCGACGTGGGCCATCCTCGCCTCCTTCTCGCTCGGTCTCACGGCAACGACCAGTTCCCGCGTCCTGTCGTCCGCCTTCTACGCGCTTCACGACACCCGTACCCCGGCCAGAATAGCCTACGTGCGGGTGGTGGTGACGACCGTGCTGGGCGTGGCCCTCATGTTTCCGATGGACCACGTCGCGGTAGGGTCGCGTCACCTGGGCGCTGCGGGCTTGGCGTTGGGCGCGGCCGCCGGGGGTTGGGTGGAGTACGTGTTGTTGCGCCGCGCGTTGACGCGCCGGGTCGGCCCGCACGGGCCGGGCGTCTCTCCGGTGCTGCGCGTGACCCTGGCGGCGGCCATCGCGGTCGCGGCCGGCGTGGGCCTCGAGAGGGTCCTTCCTCCGGCCCATCCCGCCCTGCTCGCGGTGGAAACGCTCGCACCGGTCGGGGTACTCTACCTGGCGTGTGCTACCGCGCTCGGCGTCGGCCTCCCCAGGCGCCGATCCCGTGCGGCCTGACCCCGGGACGTATCCCGCAACCCTACCCAGCTTTGCCAGTCACACCGAGCCTGCTCGCCAACCTCTCCACAAAACCCGGCGTCTATCTGTTCAAGGACGCCCGCGGGGACGTGCTGTACGTCGGAAAGGCCAAATCGCTGCGTACGCGTGTGCGGAGCTACTTCCGGCGCGAAGCCGATCATTCGGCCAAGACCCGCGAGTTGATGCGGCACGTGGAGAGTCTCGAGACGCTCGTGGTGGGATCGGAAGCCGAGGCGCTGATCCTCGAGGCCAACCTCATCAAGGCCCACAAGCCTCGCTTCAACATCCTCCTGCGCGACGACAAGCAATATCCGTACATCAAGGTCACGGTGCAGGAGCCCTTTCCCCGGATCTGGGTGACCCGGCACGTGGTCAACGACGGCGCACGCTATTTCGGTCCGTATACGTCCGTTGGCCCCATGCGCCAGGCGCTCAAGGTCATCAAGCACTCGTACACCGTGCGCTCGTGCCGCTACGATCTGCCGAAAGAGGCGCCGGACCGCCCCTGTCTCGAGTACCACATCGGCCGCTGCAAAGCGCCATGCGTGGGATTGCAGAGCGAAACGGACTACCGCGCCATGATCGACGAGATCCTGCGGATTCTCGAAGGCGATACCGAGGCGCTGCGTCGAGACGTGGAGGGTCGCATGAGGGAAGCTTCGGCCGCGCTCCAGTTCGAGCGGGCGGCGCACATGCGTGATGTCATCCAGGGGCTCGACGCGATGGCGCGCGAGCAGCGCGTGCACCGCGCGCAGGGCGGGGACATGGACGTCGTGGGACTCGCCCGCGATGGGGATCTGGGCGCCGGTGTGGTCCTGCGCATCCGCTCGGGACTCCTCCTCGGCCGCGAGTCGGTCCGCTTCGGTGAAGCGCGAGAGGAGACCGACTCCGAGCTGATCGCGTCGGTCCTGTCCCGCTACTACCTGGGGGGGGGAGAGGTGCGCAGCGCGGACCTCCCCCGGGAGGTGCTCCTGCCGACGGACATCAACGACCGGGATCTGCTCGGCGATGTGCTCAGCCAGAAGGCGGGACGACGCGTTGAAGTGCGGGTGCCGATTCGGGGCGAAAAGCTTCGTCTGGTGGAGCTTTCGGCCCAGAACGCGCGCCATATGCTCGAGGATCGTGTCACCGCGCTCGCCTACGCCACGAATCGGGCCGAAGACGCGCTCTACAGCCTCCAGGACGCCCTCGACCTCAAGGTCGTGCCGCGCCTGATGGTATGTTTCGACATCTCGCATATCCAGGGCACCGAAGTCGTGGCCAGCGCGGTGGTCTTCGAGAACGGGGAGCCACGAAAGGCCGCGTATCGGCACATGCGGATCAAAGGCGATTGGGGCAACGATGATTTCCGCTCCATGGCCGAGGCCGTCACGCGGTGGTTTCGCCGGCGCCTCGACGGCGGCGAACCGCTCCCGGACCTCGCGATCATCGACGGAGGCAAGGGGCAATTGTCCGCCGCGATGGAGGCGCTGGAGGCGCTCGGCCTGGAGGACGTGCAGGTGGCGGCGCTGGCCAAGAAGGAGGAGGTGGTGTTCCGGCCCGGACGCTCCGAGGCGGTCCTGCTCGACCGACGAGACCGCGCGCTGCACCTTCTCCAGAGGATCCGCGACGAAGCACACCGCTTCGCGATCCGGTACAATCGGAAGCTCCGCAGCAAGCGTACGATCCGCAGCGACCTCGGCGACATTCCGGGGATCGGACCGCAGCGGCAACGGGAACTTCTGCGCCGCTTCGGGTCGCTCAAGGGAGTCCGCGAAGCGACCCGCGAAGAGATTTCCCGCGTGCCTGGCTTTTCCGAGGTCCTGGCGACGCGCGTACTGACCTACCTGGGCAAGTGAGAAAACCAACGGCTATGGCTAACGATACGAAGGTTCGAACCCGCTTCGCGCCGAGTCCCACGGGGAGGCTCCACCTCGGTAACGTGCGGGCTGCGGCGTTCAACTGGCTGTTCGCGCGCCACCACGGTGGGGCCTTCATCCTCCGGATCGAAGATACGGACGTCGCACGCAACGTCGAAGGCGGCGAGGCCGGAATCCTCCAGGACCTGCACTGGCTCGGCCTGGAGTGGGACGAGGGGCCGGGAGTCGGGGGCCCCTTTGGTCCCTACCGCCAATCCGAGCGCGCCCGGCAGCACCGTGCGCAGATCGAGTCGCTGGTGGACGCGGGCCGGGCGTATCCGTGCTATTGCACCGAAGCTCAGCTCGAGGCGGATGCCGGGATTGGAAAGGACGGTCGGCGCATCCATCACTATTCGGGCCGTTGCCGACGCCTGACCGCCGCCGAACGGGCCGCACGGGCGGCGACCACTCCCGAGGCGCCCGCGATCCGCTTTGCTGTACCGGACGGGCTGGGAACAGTTGATATCATAGATGATGTATATGGTGCTATATCCTTCCCCACCAGTGATATAGACGACTTCATCATCCGGCGATCCG
>JBBSOM010000011.1:0-16913 GCA_038259715.1 Longimicrobiales bacterium | reverse complement strand
CTCGTCCACCATGTACACGGCTTTGGCGCCGGCGGCGATCGCCGAGGAGCGCACGGCGCGCCGCTCCAGTTCGGTGATGCCGGACGGTACACCGACCACCACGCGGGGTTTGATGCGGAAGACGCGCTTGGCCGTGACGTGCTTGAGGAAGTGCCTCAGCATCATCTCCGTCACGTCGACGTCAGCGATCACCCCATCCTTGAGCGGCCGGATCGCCAAGATCCCCTCGGGCGTGCGTCCGAGCATTCGCTTCGCTTCGAGACCGATCCCCATGATCCGCCTGGAACCACGCTCCACGGCCACCACGGACGGCTCGTTCAGGACGATCCCCTCGCCCTTCACGTAGACGAGGGTGTTCGCCGTGCCCAGATCGACGGCGATGTCGTTTACGGGGATGAGGCGCCCCGAACTGAACCAGCTGCTCAGACTAGACAAGACTCGCCGATCAATGCGGAATATGGGACCGAAAATGGTCCGTGAACGTACGTTTATGCGGCACGGAAAGCCAGGACATCCGGACTTGAAAAACGGGGCGGAATACCCGGGTCATGCCAGGCCCGTACTCCCGAATCCACCTTCTCCCCGCTCGGTACTCGAGACCGCATGGGTCTCCATGACTTCGGGCGCCTCGAAGCGCGCGAAGACGAGTTGTGCGATGCGTTCACCACGGGCCAGCGTGACCGTATCCGGGCCGAGGTTCTGCAGGATCACACGCACCTCTCCACGATAGTCGGGATCAATCGTGCCGGGACTGTTCGGCAACGTGATTCCGTGCTTCAAGGCAAGACCGGAACGGGGTCTGACCTGGCACTCGATGCCGGCAGGGAGCTCGATGATCAACCCGGTCGAAACGAGGCGGATCTCCCCTGGAGCCAGCGTCACGGCGGACTCCGCGGAGCGGATGTCGTACCCCGCCGCGTGCTCCGTCGCCCGCTCGGGGAGCGGGAGGTCCGGGTTGGACTCCAGACGCCGGAAGCGGACCCGGGGGCCAGGTGACGTCACCCAGCCCCCGGCAACGGTAGGCTCCGTGCTCGCTTCCCTCACGCCTGCTTGGGGCCGGAAAGGAACGTATCCACGTCCTTGCACTGCATTCCAAAGGCCTCGGCGACACCGGCGTACGTCACGTGGCCGTCGACCGCGTTGACGCCGAGCTTCAGCGCCTTGTCGTCCTGGCAGGCGCGCCGCCAACCCTTGCCGGCCAGGGCCATCGCATAGGGCAGCGTCGCGTTGGTCAGGGCCAACGTCGACGTGCGTGGCACCCCTCCAGGCATGTTCGCGACCGCGTAGTGGATGACGTTGTCGACCGTGTAGACCGGGTCGTGGTGCGTCGTGGGATGGATCGTCTCGATGCACCCGCCCTGGTCTACGGCCACGTCGACCAGGACGGTTCCGGGCCGCATGAGCTTCAGGTCCTCCCGCACGATCAGATGGGGAGCCTTGGCACCCGGGATCAGCACGGCGCCGATGATCAGGTCCGCGTCTCCGATCTGTTTGCGGATGGCGTAACGCGTGCTGAAGAGGCAACTCACGTTCGCCGGCATGACGTCGTCGAGATAGCGCAGCCGGTGCAGGTTGATGTCCATGATCGAGACACGTGCGCCCAGCCCGGCCGCCATCTTGGCCGCGTTCGTGCCGACCACGCCACCACCCAGAATCAGCACCTTACCGGGAAGTACCCCCGGCACACCGCCGAGGAGCACGCCCAGGCCACCCTGCGGCTTCTCCAGGTACTTCGCGCCTTCCTGCACCGCCATGCGCCCGGCAACCTCGGACATGGGGGTCAGCAGCGGAAGCTCGCGCGAGGGTAGTTCCACGGTTTCATAGGCGATCGCAACCGCCTTCGAGTCGAGGAAAGCCCTCGTGAGTTCCTCGTCCGCCGCGAAGTGGAAGTACGTGAAGAGAACCTGACCCTCGCGGATTTTCGGCCACTCGGGCCGGATCGGTTCCTTCACCTTCATGATCATCTCGGCGCGCTGCCAGACCTCGTCGGAGGTTCCGACGATCTTGCAGCCGGCTTCCTCGTAGAAGTCATCGGTGAAGCCGCTCCCGAGCCCGGCGTTCGTCTCGACGATGACCTCGTGGCCCGCGCCCGAGAGCATTTCCGCGCCGGCCGGGGTGAGTGCGACGCGGTATTCGTCGGGCTTGATCTCTTTGGGTACGCCGATGAGCATGTCAGTCTCGCTTGCGGAGGTTCGAAGCTTTGGGGTGACCAGGAGGATAAGCGCCGGTTCGGAATAAAGACCTTGAAAAGTACGGTCCAGGGGAGCACATGGGTAGGCGCTCGCTAATCCGGACCGAGCCGTAGCACCCGGTGTCGATCAGGATCGAGGTAACGGGCCGCAAGGCGTGCGATGTCCGGCACGGTCACCGCGTCGAGACGGTCCAGAAGCTCATCCAGATCGAGGAACGGCTCGTCGTGCAGCGCGAACGCGGTCAGACGGTAGAGCCGCGCGCCCGTCGACTCGAGGGATAGCATGATCTGGCCCTTCACCTGTTGCTTTGCCTGCTCCAGTTCACCGGCCGGAAGGCCGGCCTCGGCCATGCGCCCCATTTCGGCCCGTACAGCTTCGATGGCACGCTCCTCCGCCGCCGGCCGCGTGCCCACGTACACCCCGCCCACCCCGACGCCGGCGTAGAACGACTGATAGGTGAAGATCGAATAGCACAAGCCGAGTTCTTCACGAACGCGCTGGAAGAGGCGCGAGCTCATGCCGCCCCCCAACGCCGACGAAAGCAGCACCAGCCCGTAGCGATCCGGATCGGCGTGCGGTGGCAATGGGGTCCCGAAGACCACGTGGGACTGAGCGGTATCGCGCACGACACGTTCGTCCGCTGGCCCGGCCGCGGCGGGCGCGGATACCCATACCGGCGCGTCGCCTGGCTCCAGATCCTCGAACAGGCGGGCCACCTCGTCCACGAACGCCTCATGATGGACGTTGCCGGTGGCTCCGATCACCAGGCGGCGTCCGAGATAGCTCTCGGCGTGCAGCGCCCTCAACGCATCGCCCGGCATGGCCCCGACGGTCCCGGGCGTCCCGAGGATCGAACGGCCGTATGGGTGCGCCGGCCACATACGCTCACCGTGCAGTTCGAAGACCAGGTCGTCCGGAGTGTCTTCGACCTCGGCGATCTCCTCGAGGACGACCTCCCGCTCCAGTGCCAGGTCTTCGTCCCGGAGATTGGGCTCCCGAACCAGATCCGCCAACACGTCCAGGGCCATGGGCAGGTGCTGGTCGAGCGCGCGCGCCTGGTAGGATGTGTGCTCCCGGCTCGTGAAGGCGTCGAGCGAGCCCCCGAGGCACTCGATCGAAAGCGCGATCTCGTGCGCGCTCCGTCGACGCGTCCCCTTGAACACCATGTGTTCCAGCATGTGGCTCGCGCCCGAGACTTCAGGCGCGTCATGGGCAGCTCCGTGCCGTACCCAGACTCCAACGGACACCGACCGCACGCCGGGCAGGTGCTCGGTCAGAACACGAACCCCGTTGTGCAGCACGGTCTCGGCCATCGAGCCCGCACGCCGGTCCGACTCGCCTGTGCGATCGATTGGACCGGAAGGCGAAGGGGGCACGGACACCCGTCCGTGCCCCCCGTTGCAGTGCAGGCCCACAGACTGCCTCGGCGTCAGCCCTCGGCTCCCGCGTCGGCCCCGGCTCCCACCGTCGAGCCGGCATCCTCGGCCATGGCGGCCTTCCGCGACAGGCGCAGGCGACCCTTCTCGTCGATGGACAGGAGCTTGACCCGCACGATGTCGCCCTTGCGGACCACATCCTCGGTCTTCTCAGTGCGAGCTTCCTGCAACTCGGAGATGTGGCAGAGACCTTCGGTTCCGGGCATGATCTCGACAAAAGCCCCGAACGTGGTGGTGTTCTTCACCGGGCCCTCGTAGATGCGGCCGACCTCGGGCTCCTGGCAGATCGCCTCGATCATCTCCCGGGCGCGCGCTCCGGCCTCTCCGGACACCGCCGCGATCTTCACGAGCCCTGAGTCATCGATGTCGATCGTCGCGCCGGACTCTTCCTGGATGGCGCGGATCGTCTTGCCCTTCGGCCCGATGATCTCGCCGATCTTCTCCGGGTTCACCTGCACCGAAATGATCCGCGGCGCGTAGTCCGACAGGTCGCTCCGAGCCTGGCCGAGCGCCTGATCCATGACATCCAGGATGTGCATGCGACCCTTGTTCGCGCGACTCAAGGCCTCCTTCATGATGTCGAAGGACATGCCTTCGATCTTGATGTCCATCTGGATCGAGGTCACGCCCTTCCGGGTCCCGGCGACCTTGAAGTCCATGTCGCCGAGCGCGTCCTCGAGGCCGAGAATGTCGGTCAGGACCGCGACGCGGTCGCCCTCCTTGATCAGCCCCATCGCCACGCCCGCGCAGGCCGCCTTGGTCGGGACCCCCGCATCCATCAGCGAAAGTGACGAAGCACACACCGTCGCCATCGAGGACGAGCCGTTCGACTCGAGCACGTCGGAAACGATCCGGATCGTGTACGGAAATTCATCGTAGGCTGGGAGGAGCGGCTGGATGGCCCGCTCAGCGAGGTTCCCGTGTCCGACCTCACGGCGCGACGTGCCGCGGAACGGCCGTGCCTCTCCCACCGAGAAGGGCGGGAAGTTGTAGTGGAGCATGAATGACTTCGTGACTTCCTCGCGGGAGTCGATCGAGTCGATGCGCTGCTCGTCTCGCGAAGTGCCCAGCGTGACCACGCCGAGCGCTTGCGTCTGGCCACGGGTGAAGAGCGCAGAGCCGTGCGTCCGGGGAAGCACCCCGACTTCGCAGGAAATCGGACGAATCTCGTCCAGTCCGCGGCCGTCCGCTCGCTCCCCCTTCGACAGGATTTGCTCGCGCATCGTCTTCTTCTCGATGCTCCGCAGGATCTCGCCGACGTCCTTCTGGTGATCCGCCCACTCGTCGTCGTCATCCGCGAGGGTCCCGAGCACGTCCTCCCTCAGGGCCGCCATGGCCTGCTGGCGCTCCTGTTTGTCGGGCAGGTTGAGGGCCTCTTCGACGCGGGATGCCGCGAGTCCCTCGACCCGCGTCTTGAGCTCCGCGTTCGGTAAGGTGGCCGTCCACTCCATGTCGGGCACCTTGATGTCCGCGATCAACTGCTCCTGGAGCGCGCAGATCTCCTTGATACCATCGTGCGCGACCTTGAGCCCCTCGAGGATGTCTTCCTCCTGCACCTCGATCGTGCCTCCCTCGACCATCAGGATCGCGTCCTTGGTGCCCGCCACCGTGATGTCGACGTCGGAATACTCGAGCTGCTGGAACGTGGGGTTGAGGATCCACGTGTCCTTGATGCGCCCGATGCGTACCGCGGAGACGGGGTTGTTGAACGGGATCTTCGACATGTTCAGCGCCACCGAGGCACCGATCACGCCGAGGACGTCCGCGTTGTTCTCCTGGTCTGCGGACAGGATGAAACACGCGATCTGGGTCTCGTACATGAAGCCGTCCGGGAAGAGCGGACGCATGGGCCGGTCGATCTGTCGCGCGGACAGGATTTCATTTTCGCCCGGTCGGCCCTCACGCTTGAAGAAGCCACCCGGGATCTTTCCCGCCGCGTAGCTCTTCTCGCGGTATTCGACCGTCAGCGGAAAGAAGGGGAGGTGCGTGGGCTTGGTGTCGACGACCGCCGTGCACAGGACGACCGTGTCGCCATACTGCACCAGGCACGAGCCGTGGGCCAACTTGGCCATACGGCCGATCTCGAGGGACAGCGTTCTGCCAGCGAACTGGCGCTCCAACCTTTGAATCATGTTTTTCTCACTCACTTCGGTTTCGGACCCCCTCATGGGGCCCTTGGAATACCACGCCGACGAGGATCGTCGAACCGAAGGAGAGAGCGACCGCCGCCAGGGGCACGCCTTCGCGCGGCCCGTGCTGCAGCCAGGTCATGGGTTGAGGCCGTCTCTCATCCGAGGCTACGCGCCTTCGGCATGGGGTCGGGCGGCGGTCGTCCACATGACGACCCTCGCCCTGGTGCTTCCGCTCGTGACGTAACGTGTCGTTTCGGCGCCTGGGCGCCATCCAGGTCAGGAGCGGGGACACCGACGGGTGGCGCTAGTGGCGCAGCCCGAGGTCAGCAATGAGTTCACGATAGCGCTCGATGTCCGTGTTCCGCAGGTACTCGAGGAGCCTCCGGCGCCGTCCGACCATCTTGAGCAGGCCCCGGCGGCTGTGGTGGTCCTTCTTGTGGTTGTCGAAGTGGCTCCGGAGGTCGTCGATCCTCGCCGTGAGGATGGCGACCTGGACGGGAGCGCTTCCGCGGTCGGATTCATGGAGCTGGTACTTCTTGATGATGCCGTCTTTGACGATCGCCATGAGCGGTCGTGCCTCCTCGAGAGTCTGCGCTGCAAGGGAAGCTGCGTTTCCTATGAACTCAGCCGTGAATACTAGTGGAATCAGACAGGTCGGTCCACCCGAGAGCGTTGCGGTTCAGCGCTTTGCGGCTCAGGACTTTGCCAGCACGGCGCGCGCCATGTCGACGTCCCGGCGCATCTGCTCCACCAGTGCCGGGACCGATTCGAAGGGAAGCACGTCGCGCAGGCGTTCCACGAAGTCGACGCGGACCACTTCCCCGTACACGTCCCCCTCGAAGTCGAGGAGGTGGACTTCGACGGTGGGCGAAGATCCCTCGAACGTCGGCCGCGGCCCGAGATGGAGAGCCCCGCCGTACGTGCCCGAGCGCAACACCGCGCGTACCGCGTAGATGCCGGACGGGGGGATGAGCTTGTCCTTGTCGGTCACTTCGAGGTTCGCGGTCGGAAACCCGAGATGGCGGCCCCGGCCATCGCCCCGAACGACGACGCCACGCGACGAGTAGGGACGTCCCAGGCAGGCGAGCGCCTCCTCCAGGCGCCCCTCCGAGATCGCGCGCCGGATCCGCGACGACGAAACAGCCTCCCCGGTCGTCTCGACGGGGGCCACCACGTCCACGTCGAAGCCCATCTCCGCACCGATGCGCCGTAGCGTATCGGCATCGCCCGACCGATCGCGCCCGAAGCCGTGATCGTACCCGATCACCAGTTCCGATACGCCCAGACGTTCCACCAGGATCTCCTGGACGAAGCGCCGGGGTTCGTAGCGCGACAGCGCTTCCGTAAATGCGAGGAACACCACGTAATCCAGGCCACTCTCAGCCAGGATCTCCTTCTTCTCCACGGGAGTCGTCAGGAGCGGTGGGGCGTGTTCGGGCCGCACGATGCGGAGCGGATGCGGATCGAACGTGACCAGCACGCTGCGCCGATCCGTCGCCTCCGCCCGACGGCGGATCTCCTGCAGGACCGCCCAGTGCCCGCGATGGACGCCGTCGAAGGTGCCGACGGTCACCACCGTGCCGCGATCCATCGGGATACCAGGTTCGTTCGCCCAGCGCACGCCGACGTCGTTCACGGAAAAAGGACCTTCCTGGGGCGAAACCATCCATCCTCGATGGTGCCGACAGCCACGAGTTCGCCCGCTCGCGCGGCGATAGCCGGCCCCTTCACATCCATCCTGCCGGCCGGCACCTTCCCACCGTGTCCCAACACAACCGCCATCTCCTCGTCCACCTCGACGCGGGGAAAATGACCGAGTGCGTCCAGGGGGGAGATCCACGCGGAGGCCACGCGCGCCTCGTCGAACAGCGCCTGGGGCGGAAGGGCACGTGCCACGTCGAAGTCCCCGACCGCGGTACGCCGCAGCGCCGTCAGGTGAGCGCCCACGCCGAGCGCCTCCCCGAGGTCCCGGGCCAGAGAGCGGATGTAGGTTCCGCTCGAGCACCGGATGCGCAGGTGCACGTCGGGCAGATCGAACGCCATGACCGTGAGCTCGTGCAGCGTCACTGCGACGGGTGCGAGCTCGACGTGTTCGCCGCGACGAGCGCGCCGGTGCGCAGCTTCGCCATCAATCTTCTTTGCGCTGAAGCGGGGCGGCACCTGCTGGATCTCCCCACGCAGCCGCATGAGCCCCTCATCCAGACGGACCGCCGTGATCTCCCGCCACCCTTCGTGGGTCGCGACGACTCCTCCGTCTCGATCCCCGGAGTCGGTGGTCACGCCGAGACGCGCCGTGGCCTCGTAGGTCTTGTCCATCCCGGTCAGGTACTGGGAGAGGCGCGTGGCCTTGCCGACGCACAGCAACAGGAGGCCTGTCGCGAACGGATCGAGGGTGCCCGTGTGTCCAATGCGGCGCTCCCCCAGGGCCTTTCTCGTTTGCGCCACGACATCGTGGGAGGTGGGGCCCTCCGGCTTGTCCACGGGAAGAACCGCGTCCCGGGGAGGAGCGCTCACTCCTCCGGCTCCGGTTCCGCCGGCACGCCGTCGTCATCCGCGGGCATCCCTTCGTCCTCCGGAAGAACGTCGTGCAGGATCTCCTCGATGCGCCGCGCGCGTTCCAACGATCGGTCTTCCTGGAACCGCAGCTCGGGCATCTTGCGCACGTGGAGCTCGCGCCCGAGGGTCCGACGCAGGAAAGGGGCCGCCGCCTGCAGTCCCTCGAGCGATTCGGCCCTCTCGGCATCGGTACCCATCACCCGGACGAAGACCCGAGCCACGGCAAGATCCGCAACCACCTCGACCCCCGTCACCGACACCATACCGACGCGAGGATCGCGCACGTCCGTGCGGAGGAGTTGGGAAATCTCCCTCTTCAGTTGCTCGTTGAGACGAGCGAGGCGCTTCGACGGCATCAGCTGGCTGGAGACGTCAGGAATTCAGCGTCCTGGCGACCTTCTCGACGGTATAGCACTCGATGACGTCACCGACCTTGATGTCGTTGAAATTGGCGATCCCGATGCCACACTCATAACCCTCCCGGACTTCCTTCACGTCGTCCTTGAAGCGCTTGAGGGAGGACAGTTCCCCGTCGTAGACCACGACCCCGTCCCGCACGAGGCGTGACCGCCCCTTGCGGTCGATCCGACCTTCGGTCACGTAGCACCCGGCGATCATGCCGATCTTGGTGATACGGAACGTCTCGCGGACCGCCGCCGAACCGATCACGGTCTCCTTCTCGTCGGGCGAAAGCATCCCTTCGAGCGCGGAGCGCACGTCGTCCACGGCCTCGTAGATGACATCGTAGACCTGAATGTCGACATCGGACCGCTCGGCTTCGAGGCGCGCAGCCGTTTGCGGCCGCACACGGAACCCGATGATCACCGCACCGGCCGTGTGGGCCAGGAGCACGTCGGATTCGTTGATCGCGCCGACGCCGCGGTGGATGATCTCCACTCGAACCTCGTCGGTACCGAGCTGTTCGAGTGAGTCCGCCACGGCCTGAACCGACCCATCCACGTCACCCTTGATGACCAGCGGCAGCGTCGAGGTCTTCCCCGAGGCCACGAGTTGGCTGAAGTCGCCGAGCTTGAAGCCACGTTCCCGGATCCGGAGTTGCTTTTCGCGGTCGAGGCGCTGGCGGGCCTGCGCGATCTCGGCCGCGCGGTCCGCGTCCATGACCTGAAGTACATCCCCGGCCTGAGGCACGCCGGCGGCGCCGAGCACCTGCACCGGCACGCCCGGCCCGATGTCGTCCACCTGATTGCCTCGCTCGTCGAGGAGCGCACGCACCCGGCCATCGAACTTGCCGACCAGGAACGAGTCTCCCACGTGCAGCGTGCCGCGCTGGACCAGCGCCGACACGACCGGCCCCTTCCCGACGTCGAGCTGAGCTTCGACCACCGTGCCCTGCGCCTCGCGGTCCGGGTTGGCCGTGAGTTCGAGCAATTCCGCCTGGAGAAGCACCTTCTCGAGCAACTCCTCGATGCCCTGTCCCGTCTTGGCGGAGATCTCGGCGACGAGCACGTCGCCTCCGAAGTCCTCGGTCTGCACCGAGTGCTGCAGCAACTCCTGCTTGACCTTGCCAGGGTTGGCGGCAGGCAGGTCGACCTTGTTGATGGCCACGATCATCGGCACACCTGCGTTGCGGGCGTGGCTGATCGCCTCGACCGTCTGCGGCATCACGGAGTCGTCGGCGGCGACGATCAGGATGACGACGTCCGTAACGTCCGCCCCGCGCGCGCGCATGGCGGTGAAGGCCGCGTGCCCCGGGGTGTCGAGGAACGTGATACTCCGGTCGTCCGGCAGCTTGACGTGATACGCGCCGATGTGCTGGGTGATGCCTCCGGCCTCACCCGCGACCACGTTGGTCTTCCGGATGCGGTCGAGCAGCAGCGTCTTTCCGTGGTCCACGTGGCCCATGACCGTCACGACCGGCGGACGCGGCTTGAGGGTCTCGGGTGCGTCCTCCTCGGCTTCCTCTTCGGACTCGACCGAGTACTCCTCTTCCCGCACGGCCGTAAAGCCGAACTCGTCGAGGAGCATCTCGATCTGGTCGAAGTCGAGGCGCTGGTTGATGGTCACGAGCAAGCTGAGGTTCTTGAACGCGGAACCGATGATCTCCGTCGAGGAGACGTCCATCAGCTCGGCGAGTTCGGCCACGGTGAGGAACTCGTTGACGCGAACGATCGTACGCTCGCGTTCACGTTCCTGGCGCTCTTCCTCCTGCTGCGCTTCGGTCTCCTCCCTGCGCTGGCCCTTGCGGCGCTTCTTTTTGCCGCCAGTGCTGGTACCACCCTTCAACTCGGCCATGACGCGCTGGAGGTTCTCCTGCACGGCGTCCTGGTCGACACGCTGGCGCTTCTTGCCCTTCTTGCCCTTCTCGCGTTCCTTGCGGTGGCCGTCGGCGGTGTAGCCCTCGGCCTGGATGCGTACCTGCCCTCCCGGGCCGGCGCTGGCCGCCGGAGCCGGAGCGGGCCTGCGGATGGTGCGCACGGGGCCCTCGGGCTGGCCCACCCGGGCGGAGGCGGGTTTGGCGCTCCGGCGCGGCCTCGGGGTCAGGACGTCGGCATCGGCGTCGACAGGCTCCTCGGTCGCCTCCTCGGCTTCCAGATCGGCCTCGTCGTCCGAGTCGGCCTCGGGGGCGACTCGCGCGCCTTCCTCATCCGCCTCGGCGTCCCCGACGTCGGTGAACACCTCCGCGACCTCGATGACATCTTCGTCCTCGCCCTCTTCCTCCTCCTCTTCCGCGCCCCCCGCCTCGTCATCCTCCAACTCGAGCTCGGCTTCCGCCTCGAGGGTGGCTGCCGACCGGGTCTCTGCCTCGTCCTCCGCATCCGCGGTGGATTCAACGACCTCGACCCTTTCGTCGTGGGCGACGTCGTCCGGGACCCCGACCTCGACGGCGGCATCATCGGCTTCGTCGATTTCGGCTTCGACCGCCGGCTCCGGCTCCGGCTCCGGTTCGGGCGCGGCCTTGCGGCGACGGCGACGACGCGGCCCGGAGGAAGCCTCGTCCAGCGCGGCTTGGATGGCCTCGGCTGGATCCTTGTGACCGGCACGGCGCTCACGCTCCACGCGGGCCAACACCTTGGCCACCTGGCCGTCGGTGATGGTCGCTCCCTCATCCGTGACAGGAATCCCCATCTCCCGGAGAAGATGAAGAAGAGCATCCGCGTCGACCTTGAGGTCCTGGGCTAGCTCGATGACCCGCATTCTATCGCTTTTCCTCCGCTGCTTCCGACAAACCGCCGGTGCGCTCCAGCAGACGCTGTAGCTGCCCGGCGAACGACGCCGACGTAACCGCGAGGACCGTGGTCGGTCCCCGCCCTACGGCGGCCCCCAACATGGCACGATCCCCCAGGGTCCCCTGGGGGATCGGCCGGTGCTTCAATACGCTTCGTACCTTGTCCAACTGGACGCCCGAGGCGTCGCCAGCCATCAGAATCAGTCGGGCCTCGCCCGAACGGATGACCCGGCGTGCCGCGTCCGTCCCCGGCACCACCGCGCCCGCCCGTCGAGCCAGGCCCAGAAGCCGGAGGGCCTCAGCCCTCCCGCGCCCCTCCACCGCTGGCCTCCTCGCCCTCGTCGGCCGCCGCGGGTGCGGCGTCGCCCGAGGGCGGTTCACCCCGGAACCCGAAGAGTGATCCCTCGTCCTCGACTTCCGGCGCGCCCTGGGCGTCGCCCTCTACCACGGTGAGTTCATCGATCAACTGCAGAAGGCGGTCCGCTTCGGGCTCGCCGACCCCGGAAATCGTCAGGAAATCCGCGCGTTCCAGGTCGATGATCTGCAGAAATGTATCATATCCAGCGGCAGAAAGTGCCGCCAGTGTAGTCTCGCTCAGGTCCAGCTCACTCAGCGGAAAATCCGCCGTCTCGTAGTGGTCCTCCGGATTCCCGGCGAACAGCGACAGATCCGAACCCTTCTCGAGCCACTCACGCGATCCGTAGAGGTCGATCTGCCACCCGATCAACTGTGAGGCGAGCCGAACGTTCTGACCGTTGCGGCCGATGGCCAACGAGAGTTGGTCCTCGTCCACGATGGCCGTGATGACCTGACGCCCCGGATCGCTGACGACCTTGGAGACACGAGCAGGCGCGAGCGCCCGGCGGGCGAACACGTCGGTGTCCGGATGCCAGGGCACGATGTCGATCCGCTCCCCGCCAAGCTCGGAAACCACGGCCTGGACACGCGAGCCTTTGAGGCCCACGCAGGCGCCAACCGGGTCGATCGAATCGTCGCGGCTGGACACGGCGATCTTGGTGCGCCCCCCCACCTCTCGGGCGATCTCCTTGATCTCGACGATGCCCTGATAGATCTCGGGCACCTCGAGCTTGAAGAGCGCGGAAACAAAGAGCGGGTCGGCCCGGGACAGGATCAGCCGGGGCCCTTTCGGTGTCTCCTCGACCTTCTTCAGGACGGCGCGGATCGGATCACCCTGGCGGAATCGTTCGCGCGGGTTCTGTTCCTTCCACGGGATGATCGCGTCGGCGTCGCGCTGGCGGTTGAGCATGACCACGAGCTTGCCCCGTTCGATCTGCTGCAACTCGCCGGAGAGGAGTTCCCCGACACGGTCGGCGAACTCGTCACGGATACGCTCGCGCTCGTTTTCACGCACACGCTGCACGATGCGCTGCTTCACGGCCATCACGGCATTTCGGCCGAAGTCGGCAAATTTGACCGGGACCTCCATGACGTCGCCCACCTCGAACGTGTCGTCGTCCCAGCGCGCTTCCTCGAGAGAGATCTCGCAGGAAGGGTCCTCCACCTCCGCCACGACGCGGCGGAGTACGACGATATCGAATTCTCCGTTGCCGTCGTCGATCAAGACCTCGGCCTGAACGTTCGGACCATAGATGCGTGCGAGGCCCGCCAGAATCCCGTCCTTGACGAGATCATTCATCTCCTCCAGCGACAGGCTCTTGGTCGAAGCCACATCTCTGAAGGCCGCTACGATCTGGGCGGCGTTGGCCATCGTTCCTCTCTCACTTCCACGTGAAAACGAGGTTGGCACCCGCGATTTGAGCGCGCGGAATGCTCACCTCGTCACCATCGGGCAACCGCAGCCGCACGGCCGCGTTCCCGTCCTTCTCCTCCAACCCCACCAACTCACCTTCGAGCCTGCGGGCCCTACCCGCGAGGACGTCGTGACCTTTCACGGCCACGCGCTCTCCACGGAAGCGCTCATAGTCTCCGTCCCGGACCAGGGGTCGATCGACCCCTGGCGACGAGACCTCCAGTACGTACGCCTCCGGCAGGTCCTGCCGCTCGTCGAGCCACGGTTTGAGAGCCCGGCTCACCGTGGCGCAATCGTCTACCGTAATGCCATTCCCCGGCGTGGACCCGGACCGGTCGATACGCACCCCGAGTGAGGGCCGGCTTGAAGACCCACCCCAACGAACGTCCACCAGATCGAAGCCCAGAGCCTCGACCCGGACTTCCAACTCGTGCTCGATCTCGGGGATCGCCCTCATCCCTCGCCTCCTCAAACTCTGGTGGATACCGAATAAAAAAGCGGGGGCCACCAACTCCCCCACTTCGCAAACTGCCACCCCTGCAGGCGGCTATGCCGGTCAGAGAATATAGGAGCGGCCCCCTGCACACTCAAGGGAGCCGCTCCAACGAGACCCCCCGACCCTCTCGGGCCCGAGGGTATCCTGCACGCCCGACGCTATGCCGGGGCGGACGGATCCGACCCGGTCGCGGGGTCCTCCGGAATGGAATCGCCACCTTGGAGGCGCCCTTCGAGGGCGGCAACACGCGTCTTGATGTCCTCGACCACCTGCCCCAGACCGTCGAACTCCTTCTGGCTCACCAGATCGAGGCGGTCCCGGGCTCCCTCGGCCGCCTCCTGCGCCTTGTGCAACGCGTCCTTCATGACCCCCTTGGCGTGCTCCGGGGAGAGATCGCCGCGTTCGCGGGCCTCATTGATGGTCTCTTCGAGAGCGTCCTTGAAGGCCGACAAGACACCGATCCCCTGCTTGATCCCGTGGGACACCTTCTCTCTCGCGCTTTGCCGATCGTCGGTCATGTTACCCTCGGTTCGATGCGTTCACGTGCCGGGACGCCGTCCCGCGTCTTACTCCGGTCCTACGATCGCCGGCCCGGCGAAGGTTCGCCACGGCTCGGCCTTCCCCTCCGTCACTCCACGCGCTCGATCGCGGCACCCAGAGCCCGCAGCCGCTCGTCGATCCTCTCGTAGCCTCGCTCGATCTGCTGGATGTTCTCGAGTCTGCTCCGCCCCTCCGCGCCGAGGGCGGCTATGAGCAACGCCATACCGGCCCGGATGTCAGGACTCTCCAGCACTCCACCGGTCAGGCGGGAAGGGCCCACCACCACCGCTCGGTGCGGGTCGCACAGGATGATCGACGCACCCAGCCCGACGAGTTTGTCGGTGAAGTACATGCGGGACTCGAACATCTTCTCGTGGATCAACACGGTCCCCTTGCATTGCGTGGCCGCCACGAGCGCGATCGACGTGAGATCCGCGGGAAACGCCGGCCACGGCCCGTCGTCGATCTTCGGCACATGACCGAAGGCATCCGGTTGAATCACGTGCTCGCCCGCGCCGTGGACGTGGACATCGAGCTCCTCCACGGAGCAGTGGATGCCGAGCCGCCGGAACCCCAGAAGCGTGGAGTCCAGATGTTCCACCGGCGCACCCTCGATGATGAGGTCGCTCCCGGTCACGGCGGCGAGACCTATGAACGAGCCGGTCTCGATGTGGTCCGAGCCGATGCGATACCGGGCGCCCCCGAGTCGCTCGACGCCCTCGATCTCCAGGATACCGGTGCCGACCCCTTGGATCTGCGCTCCCATGTCGATCAGAAGGTGGCAGAGGTCTTGAACGTGCGGCTCGGCCGCCGCGTTTCGCAGGCGGGTGCGTCCCTCCGCCCTCACCGCCGCCATGATCGCGTTCTCGGTCCCGGTCACGGAGGGTTCGTCGAGAAAGAGATCGGCGCCCTTCAATCCGCGGGTGTGAATGGAGAAGCCGTCGTTCAGGTCCACCTCGGCCCCGAGCGTCTCGAACGCGAGAAAGTGCGTGTCCATGCGTCGGCGCCCGATGATGTCCCCGCCCGGTGGCGGCAATTGGACGCTACCGAAGCGCGCGAGCAGCGGACCCGCCAGGAGGAGCGACGCCCGGATTCGCTCGGCCATCCTGCGGTCGATCTCTCCAGCGACGACGGGACGAGGGTCGACCGTGACCACGTTGGTCTCGCCCTCCCACGTCACGACGGCGCCGAGGGATTCGACGATCTCGAGGAACACGAGAACGTCCCGGATCCGGGGAATGTTCTCGAGCGTGACGGGCTCGTCGGCCATGACGGTCGCGGCGAGGCACGGAAGCGCGGCATTCTTGTTGCCAGCAGGGCGGATGCGGCCGGTCAGCCGACGCCCACCTTCGACCAGGAAGGTCGCCATTCGTCTCTATTCAGAAGGGAGCGTCCAAGGCGTCGACCGCTCGAGCCGGACCAACGGGCCTGATTCCGGCCGCGTACCCCCGAACATATTCCGATCCACCCACACTGCCAACACCGTGTGCGGGCGCCGACGGGCGCCCATACGCGGCTTGACCCCTCCGACGGCCCCGTCTACAATCGCGTCACCCCACTCCCCTCGTGACCGGGCCCGGCATGCGCCTGAAAGAGTATCTCCGAGACGACTTCGTCCTGCTCCGTCTGGCTTCCCGGACGGCAGAGGGCGTCGTTGCAGAGGTCTCCGCCCGCGCGGGGGAATCCGGCGTCGGACCCGCCGATCTGGTCGCGGAGAAGCTGCTCGAACGAGAGCGCGGTCACTCGACCGTCATGGGCTCGGGTCTGGCAATCCCCCATGCGACCGTGCCCGGGCTGGATGCGCCGGTCATCGGCGTGGCGCTGGCGGGTGGCGAGCCCATCCCGTTTGGCGGCGGCGACAAGGAGCCCGTCCGGGTCTTCTTCGTGCTCCTTTCCCCTCCCGGGCGCGAAGGCGAACACGTGAGGCTGCTGGCGCGCATCTGTCGTCTGGTCCGTCACGAGGGCTTCATCGAAAGTCTGGAGGCGGCGGAGGACGCGCGGAGCATCATCGAGATCATCCAGTCCATAGACGCTCAGCACGTATGAGGGCGCCTTCGACGAGGCTCCTCGTCGCCGTCATCAACGATCCTGAGAAGCTGGACGAGATCCTCTCGGGCTTTCTCGAGATCGGCGTGCGCGGTGCTACGGTCATCAACAGCGAAGGAATGGGGCGGGTACTCTCCCACGACATCCCCATCTTCGCGGGGCTCCAGACCCTCATATCCGGGTCGCGCCCTCAGAACCGGATGATCTTCAGCGTGATCTCGGAGGACCTCGTCGACTCGGCTCTGGAGTTGCTTCAGGACGTATGTGGCAACCTCGCGTCCCCGGCCACGGGTATCGCATTCGTGCTCCCCGTCGAGCGCGTGGTGGGCCTCGCGCCCGAGTTGGGAGACGCCGGAAACCCGATCTGATCATGTTCCGGAGACTTCCCCGCCCGGGCCTCCGGCGCTGACCGTGGACCCCCTCGTCGGCACGCTCGTCCTCATCTTCGTGGCCTTGCTCGGGGCACGTTTCTCGTTTTCAACCGAGCGCGTCCCAGAGGGACCGCGCCTTCTGTTTCGGACGGGGACGCACTTCCTGGCGCTCGGCTTCCTTCTCGG
>JBBSOM010000010.1:0-17118 GCA_038259715.1 Longimicrobiales bacterium | reverse complement strand
TTGCCCATCGCGTCGGCCAGGGTGTGCCCGGACTCGACATCGTACAGCACGTCCTGAATGGTCTTGCGCAGCGCCTTGTTCTCGGTCTGCTCCGCGAGAATATCGAGGCTCTGTACCAGGGGCAGGCCGGAGTTGATCATCGTCGCGAACTGGCGCGTGAAGATGACGATGTCCCGGGTCTTGATCCCGGTCCCGATCTGGAAGCTCAGCTCCTTGGCCTTCTGCCGCACGGTAACGGGAATCATCCGCTGCCTGTGCAGATACGCGAGGACGTCGTCCTTGCTGGCCAGGTCGATCTCGCCCGACTGGATATCCCCGCCCGAAGCGGGTCTCGCGGAGTATGTGAAGGTTGGCATGGGTCGCTACCTCGGGGCGGGAGCCGGTTCTCCAACGGCCCGGAGAAGTTCCGAAGGATCACCCGACCGCTTGAGGGCTTCTTCCAACGTCACCTCCCCGCGCAGGTAGAGCATCTGGAGCGCGTCGTTCATCGTCTGCATCCCGTGCTTCTTGCCGGCCTGCATGAGGGAGTAGATCTGGTGGATCTTCTCGTCCCGGATGACGGCCCGGATGGCGGGCGTGCACATCATGATCTCGCACGCGGCGACGCGGCCCTTCCCCTTGGCCTTGGGCAGCAGCGTCTGCGTGACCACGCCCTCGAGTACGAAGGCGAGCTGAGCGCGGATCTGCGCCTGCTGATGCGACGGGAACGCGTCGATCATGCGGTTGATCGACTCGGCCGCGGAGTTCGTGTGGAGCGTCGCGAAAACGAGGTGGCCGGTCTCCGCGATGGTGAGTGCGGCGGAAATCGTCTCGAGATCCCGCATCTCGCCGATGAGGATGACGTCGGGGTCCTGGCGCAGGGCGTACTTCAGCGCCGCACCGAAGCTCTTGGTGTCCGCACCCACCTCCCGCTGGTTGATCACGCAGTTCTGGTGACGGTGAATGAACTCGATCGGGTCCTCGATCGTGATGATGTGACCCTTTCGCTCGCGGTTCACCTTGTCGACCATGGCGGCCAGCGTCGTGGACTTGCCCGAGCCGGTCGGCCCGGTCACGAGGACGAGGCCCCGCGGCCGGTCGGCCAACTGGTTGATGATCGGGGGAAGTCCGAGTTGCTGGATCGAGATGATCTCGTAGGGGATCTGCCGGATGGCCATCGCCACGCAGCCCCGCTGCTTGTACACGTTGCCGCGGAAACGCGACAGGTTCTGGACGCCGAAGGAAAAGTCCAGTTCATCCTCGGTCTCGAAGCGCTTCTTCTGGTTCTCCGTCAGAATCGAATACGCCAGCGACAGCGTGTCCTTGGGCGTCAGGACATGGGCGATCCTGGAGTTGGCCAGATCGCCGTCGATGCGGAGTTTGGCCGGATTGCCCACGGTGACGTGCAGGTCCGACGCTCCGCGCTGGATCATCTCCTGGAGGAGGAGCCGGAGACTGAGCTCCTGCTGCGGAGGCTGCCCTGTCTGCCCGACGGGCTGATTCATTCGGAGTTCCCCTTCTTGATGTGGCCCCCTCGCCGCCTAGTCGACGACCGAGGTCTCCTTCACGACTTCTTCCATGGTGGTGATTCCCCGCTCGACCTTCTTCAGGCCGTCCATGCGCAAGGTGAGCATCCCCTCGGAAATCGCCAGATCCCGCAACTCGTCCGTACCCACCTCGGCCATGATCGCCTTCCGCAGCGGGGTGCTCATCATCATGACCTCGTAAAAGCCGCAGCGGCCCTTGTACCCTGAGCCGTTGCAGGTGTCGCACCCCTCACCCTTGTAGAACGTCTGGTTGTGCGCCCAATCGCGATCGACCTTGGCGGCCCTGAAGTACTCCTCGGCGTACGTCGTTTCGACCTTGCAGTTGGTGCAGATCCGCCGTGCGAGCCGTTGCGCGGTGAGGACGTTGAGCGCGGACGCGACGTTGAAGGGTTCGAGGCCCATGTCGATCAAACGGGTGATGGTCGACGGCGTATCGTTCGTGTGCAGCGTCGACAGCACCAGGTGCCCGGTCAGGGCAGCCTTGATGGCGATGCCCCCCGTTTCGATGTCACGGATCTCACCGACCATGATGATGTTCGGGTCCTGCCGCAGGAACGCCCTCAGCGCGGCGGAGAACGTCATGCCGATTTCGTTGCGCACCAGGACCTGATTGATGCCGTAGAGGTTGTACTCCACGGGATCTTCGGCCGTCATGATGTTCGTGTCGATGGTGTTGATCTGCGACAAGGCCGAATAGAGCGTGGTGGTCTTCCCGGAACCCGTCGGCCCTGTCACCAGCACCATCCCGTACGGGCGCTGGATCGCCCACATGAAGTCCTTCTCGGCCTTGGGCTCGAAGCCGAACTTCGTCAGGTCGAAGGTCAGGTTGCCCTTGTCGAGAATACGCAGCACGATCTTCTCGCCGAAGATGACCGGCAGCGTCGACACGCGGAAGTCGACGACCTTCTTCTTCATCTTCAGCTTGATGCGTCCGTCCTGGGGAACACGGCGCTCGGCGATGTTCATGTCGGCCAGGATCTTCACGCGGGACGTGATGGCCGCCTTCATCTTCATGGGCGGCTTCATGATTTCCTGGAGCGCTCCGTCGATCCGGTACCGGACCCGGACCTCCTTCTCGAAGGGTTCGATGTGGATGTCGGATACGCCCTTGAGGACGGCGTCCGTGAGCAGCCCGTTGATGAACTTCACCACGGGCGCCGAGTCCACTTCGGCCTGGAGGGCCGCCATGGACACGTCCTCTTCCGACTCGTCGAGAACCTCGACATCATCCTCCCCGAAATCTTCGAGGAGGCTGCTCATCACCTCGTCCTCGGTCGAGCCGTAGTAGTTGTCGAGGTGCTTGCGCAGCGTGTACTCGCCGACGAGGACAGGCTCGATGTCGAGCTTGGTGATGAACTTCAGGTCGTCGATGGCGCCGAAGTCCGTCGGGTTGGTCAGCGCCACGGTGAGCGTACGGCCCACCCGGCGGAGCGGCAGAACCAGATGCTTGTGCGCGACATCCGACGGAATCAGCCGCAGGACCTTCTCGTCCACGGTGACCTTGTCGAGGTCCACCGCGGGCACCCGGTACTGTCTGGCCAGCATCCGGGTCAACTCCTCTTCGGCCACGAACCCGAGCTTGACGAGCGCGTACCCGATTCGGATCCCACCGGTCTTGGACTCGGCCAGGGCTTCCTTGAGCTGCTGCTCGGTGACCAACCCTTCGCGGACGAAGAGGTCCCCGAGTCGGACTTCCTGGGCGACCTTCGCTGACATCGACTGCGCCGATCCTGCTTCGGGGAATGGAGCGAGGGTCCTGCGGACCCGTCCGGAGAACGTGCCGGCACGCTGTCGGACGCCCTGCAGGGCCACCTTGAAGAATACGGGAGCGCGCCCGCCGCATACAAGAGAAGGGGTTACCGTCGCGCGCGCCACCGTCCCGGTCGATCATGGCCGGACCTTGACCCGGGTTCGCAACCGTTCCATGGTGGCGGGGCCGATGCCCGGTACCCGGAGGAGGTCGTCAGGTCCCGTGAACGGGCGTGCGGTCCGCGCCTGGACAATCCGTCGAGCGAGCGCCGGCCCGATTCCGGGGAGCGCCTGGAGTTCTTCCAGCCGTGCACGGTTCAAGTCCACGCGAGCTTCCGCACCCTTCCCGGCCGAGGGGGCGGGCGAGGGACCGGGGGGCGGGACCTCGAAGTCCAGGCGGTCCCGGATCCGGGCGACGGTCGCGACGCCGACGCCCCGCACCCGTGTCAAGTCGTCCGGACGTCGGAACGGGCCGTCGCGCTCCCGCGATGCCACCAGGGCCTGGGCGGTCGTGGCCCCGATACCAGGGAGGCGGTCGAGTTCCCGGGCGCTCGCCCGATTGGGGTCGATCCGTTGCCCCGGGCCAAGCGGCCGCGCCCGCTCCGCATGGTCCTCGGCGAGCGCCCGGCTCTTCTGCAGGAGATGCGCGCTTTCGTCCGGGCCCTGTATCGGCACCGCGCCGGCCCCCATCCGATCCCACCCCCACCGGACGACGCTCGCCACCAGGAGGATGGCCGCGGCGCGGCCCAGAGCGCGGGTCTCGGCATCGGACATACCAGAGTCTGGCGCGCCGAGCGGGACGCCCGAATGCGCGGATCGGCCCGCTTCCCGCCTTGCACGGCGGGTGTGGCGCACCCCAGCGATTCTGCGCCCCTACCGGAGCGGGGCCACGGGAAGAACGCCCGCATTGAACTGAAGTTGGCCGAAGAGGCCGAGCTGGAACTGCGTGGAGCCGTTCTTCTGGCCCACAAACGACTGCCGGTCGTCCCAACTGGCCTGCAGGCCGACCTCGAAGCCTCCCACACTCGTGTCCATCGACACGCTGAGCGAGCGACGGATCTGGTCCAGAAAGGCCACGCACCGGTCCCGCGCGACCGTGGTTCGGCAATTGCGCTCGGCCGTGTATCCGGCGAGCACCGACAGCTTGAGCGGCCGATCGAGTCGCGTGGCCCACTCGCCCGGAGGTAGGAAGCTCGACGTGAAGGAGAATCGATGGCTCGTCTCCGTCTGGTCGGTGTCACCGGTCGGGTCCCGGGCGGTCCCGTCGCGGAACGATCCATGATACGCCGTCACGAGTGACCCCACCCAGGTCACGGAGAAGTCGAGCGGAACCTGAACGTCCTTCTGCACCCGCTCCTGCTCGCCTCTGCCACCGTACACGATGGCACGGTCGTTGCGCGTGTAGCCGGAAGAGATGCTGATGCGTTGGATTCCGACGAAGCCAGGCGCGAAGAGCGGAGGCAGCGACAGGCGGACGTCCGGCCATCTCTTCTGCGTCAACACCCGGTCGCTCCGCGTGTCGAGCGTCTTTCCCCGGGACTTCTGGTATCCCATGTCCAGGGCCGCTCCACCCGGAAGACGCAGACCGGAGGTCAGCGTCCACGCCTCCCGATCGGTCAACGTCGATGCCGTGTCGCCGTCGATGAAGCGGAACGCACCCGGCCCGCCGAAGCCGAACTGATAGCCGGCACCCGGGTCGACGGGATCGCGGTGGAATCGCGACACCAGGCCGTCCTGGTAGAGCACACTGAGGGGACGGAACGCGGACAGGAGCGCCTGGAACGGCGAAACCGTAGCGGGCGCCGAGTCGCCCCCCCCCGGCGAGAGAGCCCGCCGCCCCACGATGGCCTCGGAGAGCAGTCCCGGGTCGAGCGTGAAGAGCGCGCGCCAGTCCCGCTGCGCCTGTGCGTTGCGCGTCAATTGGTAGACCGTGTCCGACACGAGCGTCTGGCGGAGCACAAAGTTGGCGTTTCGGTCCGACCCATACACCGTCGTCCAATCGAAATCTGTCCGCAGCCAGGTGAGGACGCGGGGGCGGTAGCCGACGCGGGTACGCAGAGTGCGGTTGGTCTCCCACCCCAGGTCGACGCCGGACAGACGCGTGCGCTCGGCACGGATCAGGTCCTGGATCCGTGGCTCGGAGACGGCATCCTCCGAGGGCAGGAGGTCGCGGGTGGACAGGAGGGTGACGCCGGCATCGAGCGTCTGGAAGGGACGGAAACGCACGTCCGCCGAAGACTCCATCGTCTCCCGGGGGGCCAGGGTGGCGACCGCCGAGGTATCGCCCGGCAACTGGATGATCCGTTCGTAACGGGTGATGCGGCTGTCCTGTTGCAGATACGACGTCCCCAGCGAGACGCGCTCGGGAGTCCATCGGAATCGCGTGTCCAGAACCTTGTCCTCGAGGAAGCCCGGCAGCAGGAGGCGCACCGCATGCTCCGCGAAGCCCGGCACGATGGAGAAGTCGCGCACCTCGGGCTCACGCGCCCATCCCACGCCGGCGTTGAGGGCGCTCACCTGGTTCTCCGTGGTCACCGTGGATCCGCGGGTGTTCGAGTAGGCGATGCGTGCGTCCAACCCATCGACCACGAAGCCGACCAGGGGATTGGCGGTCCGCGTGCTCTTGCGGAAGGCCAGCCCGATGCGACTCCGTCGGGACCTGGTGGGGCGGAGATTCCGCAAGCGATCCGCGCGCAGGTCCGAGTTGGACAGGAAGACGGGATCCTGGCTTACGCGGTCCAGCGAGAACGTCAGCGGAAGCTGGATGCCCCACGCCGACGGCGTGAAGCGATCGAGTTGGAGCGTGGACGTGAACGACAGCGCACCATCGGTCTGGTACGTGGGGTCGTCGCGGAGTTGGTGGAAGAGCGCGCCCCTGCTCGTGTAGCTCAGACGCGCGCTGAGGGCTCCTGCCCCGTCGAACACCGCTTCGACAGAGCTTGCCACACCCGCGTCGCGGACAGGGCGCGCGAGACGCAACTCGTCGACCCAGATCTCACCGGACAGAGGGAGTTCGCCTTCGTTCGAGACTCCGAGTGAGAGTTCCCGAACGTGCGCGAGGTCCGGTGCCCGTCCGCGGTCCTTGAGCACCACCGCGTAGGCCGAGTCGGCCGACCAGACCGTGACCGGCGGATCCCCCGGACCCGGTGGATGGACCAGCAGTTCTTCTTCGGCCCGCTGGCGCAGCTCGAACCAAGCCGGGAAGTCGACGACGACCTCGGGCTCCCAGTCCGACTGCACCACGCCCGCGGGGTTCGACGGCGGATTCAGTCGCACACGGTAGAGATAGAAGTTCTCCGCGTCGGTCCCCACCTTGAAGAAAAAATAGTGGGGCCGCTCCTGTCCGAAGTCGCCGCGCCGAGGCACCACCCAGAGCCGTGCCTGCCGGTACGCCAGGAAGTTGCGGGGACGCTGGGGAAAGCGCTGGTAAACCTCGGCGCGCGCGCCCGGCAGCACGTCGTCGAAGGACAGCCCGAGTGATTTCTCGTTGATCTCGATGCCCTGCCCCGCGAAACCCGTGGTCGGATCGACCAACTCGTCCACCACGCGAGGAGGGGAGGTGTACGCGTCCCCCTCGGTGACGCTCGAAACCGAGCTGACCTCCAGGCGTCCGAACCCGGACGCCGTATCCCCGACCATGCCGGTGAGCACGCCATCGCCCCCACGCTTGATCCAGCGCGACCCGACCAGGCGCATACGGGCGATCTCGATGTCCTGCGCGCGGGGTCCGGCCAGGGTGATGCGCAGCTCCTTCACGGAGCGCAGATCTGCGTCCGTGATGACGCCCCCCACCTGGACCCGGTTCGGACCCTGGAGCGGAATACGGTAGAGCTGGAAGCGGGTCCCGGTTTCCGAGCGGGTGCGCGCCAGGTAGGGGGAGTTTCCGTCCAATCGAACCATGTAGCGGAGATGGCGCTCGGCAGTATCCAGGTTGCCGTCCCCGTCGAGGTCCTCGGAATCACGGCGACCGTTGTTTCGCGTGCAGGTGGCGCGGGCGTCTCCGGGCCGGTAGATACGGCCCGGATCTCCGGTGCACCGCTCGGGCCAGAGGCCGCGTTGGTCGGCGATCGAGTTCCAGATCTCCCCTTTTGCGGGGTCGGCCTCCTGGTCGAGGACGTTGAGGCCCCATGGCTCTCCCGTGTCGGCGCGCACGCCCGCGGTAGCGCCGAGTGAGTCGACGAAGAAGGCGTCCTCGCTGACCGAGCCCAGATCGACGACCAGCGTCAACGCCTGCCCATCCGCCGCGTAGAATTCGAGGAAATCCGTCCGGGTCAGGTCGAGGCCCGTCGTGGAGAGAGACGTCGTGAAGGATCGCCAGGAAGGCCGGTCCAGGGCCGGACGACCGAAGGACACGAGGAGTCCGGGCTCACGGATTTCCGAACCCTGCACCTTGATTTGATGATCGATCTCCTGCGGCAGGTATCCTTCCCGCACTCCGACGGAGTCCACGCCGGGCGCACCCAGGATCCACGAGTGCTGCCAGACGAGTGGCACGGCGCTCGTCTCGTCCAGCGTCGGGGGCAGGACGGTCTCAACGCCCTCCGACGTGCTCGGCGCGCTCCCCAGTTGCCAGTCCGATGCGAGGAGTGAAATCGGCACCTCCGCGGCCGCGTCGAAGTCGTCGACGAATGCGGCGCCGCGCGTATTCGGGTTCGGCAGCGAAACCGCGAACTCACCGTCGAGAGAGAGCGAAGAGCGGCCGTCGAGCCGGAGTCCGGGAACCCGCTCGAGCAGCCGGTCCATCCACGCGAGCCCGGTCGACGTTCCCCCGCTCACGCCGCCCATGAGCTCCGCCCCGGGCTCGGTGCCGAGTTGGGGCCGGGTGACCACGCTGCGCTCGGACCGATACAGCGTGAGCAGGTCGAGGCCGCCCTTCGACCCGAGCGCGGCCCGCGTGTGAATCCCGAACACCTGGGTCGGTGACACCTGGAAGAGCGCACGCTGCTCCCAGGTGGCCCGCACCGTCGCGTCCGGCTCGGTGGTGAAAAGCTGCTCCGGCTGGAGCAGGTTGACCTGGCCGACGTCGTAGTCGATCTCGTAGTCGACGCCCTTCCGGAGCAAGCGGTCACCCAACCAGATCCGTTCACTTCCGTCCCGGATGCCCAGCGCTCCGAGTGAGAAGGACGAGATGACGCCCTCGCTCCGGATCCGGTACGTGAACGTCAGCCGGAACAAGCCGGCGTTGTCGCGTTCGTACGGGTCCTCATCGTCATAGATCTTGAGATTCGCGTCATCCCCGAGGATCTGCTTCGTGTCGGCCGCGGTCAGATTGAGGGACGGAACCGGCGGTGGGTCCGCGAAGGGCCGGAGTGTGGGGAAGAACACGAACGTCCCCTGGACAGGCGGCTGATCAAGGAAGGAGTCCTCGCCCGGCGCGTAGACGAACGCCGGGTCCAGATCGTCGATCGGCGACTCCTCGTCGACTCCCAGCAGGCGCAGGAACGTCACGTCGTCGCCCGGGGGCGTGCGTTTGAACGTGCGCCCCGCCGACGACTCCCCGAGCGAAACCGTGAGATCGACCGAAGCGGGCTCCACGTCGCCGGAGCCCGAGACCCGGTAGACCTGGTGCATCTCCTGGTCCCATGTGGCCCGTCCGGGCTGGTGGTTGGCGCCGGATGCCTTCAGGAGGCGCAGCGTCGGGCGTCGACCCGCGTTGGACAGACGTTCGGGATTGTAGTCTCCGACCGTATCCCCCGTGGCCGTGATGTACGTGATGGCCAGCATCTCCTCGCGCCGAAGCGGGGTTCGTAACGCGATCCAGAGGCCCGAGGGATGGACGAAGTAGTCCACACCCGGCTGCAGGTACCTGAACCAACCGGACTCCTTGACCTTCCCCCCCGGGCCGTCCGCTTCGGCGTCGGCCTGGATGAAGCCCTCCACCTGCTGACGTTGTACGGGATCGTCCTCGAAGCGGTACACCTGGATCGGATCGGGGCCCGGCGCCACATCGGGCGGCGCGGAAGCCGGGTCGAGCGCGAGGGCGTCGATGTGCGGGTACCGGTCTATCCGGCGGGGATCGACCAGGAAGAAGAATTGGCCGCGCGCGTAGTCGGCATCGTCGAGGACCAGCGTGTCCTCCTGCACGAAGGCGCGCTGGTCCCCGAAGCCCGTGAGGTGGAACTCCCGCGAGTTGAGGTCGCCGCGCTGCTGCGCCCACACGGTCTGGAAGTCGAGTGGGCCGAGTTGGCCTTCGGCCTGGAATCCGAAATTCCCGGCCGGGATGCCCTCCGTCAGGAAGCGGGACGCGGGGAGGCGGAACGTGACGTCCCCCACCTCGAGCCGCTTGAGGATGTCGTCTTCTCCGCCCTGGTAGAAGATGTTGATGCGGTTGGCGGCGTCGAACTCACGTGCCTGATCAAAGTCCACGTCGACCTGCACGCGGTCGAGCAACGTCCCGGCGACCTGGACCCCGAACTGGAGCTTCGGACTCAGTTGCGGAATCAAGCTCGGGTTGCAGCTCACCTTGAACTGCTGGTCACAGGGCTCATAGCGGGCCCAGTCGCCGCCCAGTTCCATGCGGCTGCGGACGTGGACCGCCAGATCCGCGAAATCCGTGACAAAACGGGGAGAAGCCCCGGCCGCCGTATCGGCCGGGGCGAGCGGCGCGTCCCGCACCGGTGCCGGGGGCAGGAAGAACGACGTGTCACTCGGCTCGACACCCCACTCCGCCACCCTCGTACGCAGCACGTCCTCGGCCAGCAGCTGCGGATCGAGGCGCCGAGCGAGGAGGTCCGTCCAACGGGTACCCACCAGCTCCCCCGGGAGGAGAGGCGGCAGTTGGAGGCGGAGGGTGGTATCGGTGCCCACGGGAATCCGCCTCAGGCCAAGCTGGACAGCAGGCTGATCGGGCGCCGCGGCCAACCCGCTCACCACAGCGGCAGGGGGCCGGTCCAGGTCCCGGCGCAAGATCGTGTCGGCCGTGGCCGGGTGGACTACCCCGGGATCCGGCCGGCCGGCATCCAGGCTCGGGCCTCCCAGGGCCAGGACAAACAGGAGCAGACGGATCAGCACGGATCAGCCGACAGGGCGCGAACCGCAAGGCGCGGCAGGTGTACGCACCCGTCGACGTCCGACCCTCGAGCGGGGCGACCGTCTTGAGGCGACACGCCGTGGGGGAGTACCTTGGCGCGCCGTCCGGTCACGTGAAGCCGACCCGAGGAACGCCGTCATGCGGATAGGAGTGCTCACCCGATACCTGGTCAGGGCCCACCTCGGTCCCTTTCTATTCAGTCTCACCGCGATTACCGGTCTGATCTTCCTGAACGCGGTGGCCCTGCGAATCGAGAGTCTGGTGGGCAAGGGGCTGCCGTGGAGTGTCGTGGTCGACTTCCTCTATCTGTCGCTACCTCATACCGTCGCGCTGTCCCTCCCCATGGCTGTGCTGGTCGCAGTACTGTACGCGTTCAGCGAACTCACGGAAAACAACGAGATCACCGCGCTGGCCGCTGGAGGGGTACGTCCGGCGAGCGTGCTCATCCCTTTGCTCGGGATGGGCGCCGTCGCGACGGTGACGATGCTCTACTTCAACAACTCGATTCTCCCGGACGCCAATCATCGGCTAAAGGACCTCCTCGTGGACATCGGTCGCAAGAGCCCGACGTTCCAACTGAAGGAGAAGGTCGTCAACGAGATCCCCATTGCAGAGGGTGGTCAGCGCTTCTATCTGATCGCTTCACGCATCGATCCGTCGACGAACACGCTGGAGGACGTCACCATCTTCGACCGGAACGACCCGATGCGCGAGCGTACGACGTACGCCGAACGCGGGGTAATGGCGTTCAACGCGGCTCGAACCGACCTCTTTCTCACGCTCTACGACGGCGAGGTCCGGGAGCTACAGAACGACCGTGAAGGCGGCTTCCAGCACATGTACTTCGACAAGCAGATCGTGCCGCTGCGCGGCGTCGGCGACGAGTTGGACCGCCGGATGGGCGGCACGGAGCGCAGCGACCGCGAGATGGACTTCGCGACGCTGCGCGCGCACGCTCTGGAACGGGACGCGCAGCAGGACTCGACGCGGCAAGAGGCTCGCGACCGCTCGGTTCAGGCGGTTCGCATGGCGTTGGGACTCACCACGACGCAGGACTCGCTCGACCTGGCCGGAATGAGCACGGCTCCTTCGGCCGGAGGGACGGCGGGATCGGGCCCGAACGAAACGGTGCTCTCCCGCGACCCGGTCACGCAGCGGACGGTGACCGGAGCCCGAACGTTCGAGGCTCGCGTCAACTCGATGGAGGAGTCGGCGGACAACTACCGGGTGGAGTTGCAGAAGAAGTGGGCGATCGCGTTCGCATGCCTCGTCTTTACGCTCATGGCGCCGCCTCTCGCGATCCGGTTTCCGCGGGGCGGTGTCGGCCTGGTGATCGCCGCGTCCACCGGAATCTTCGCGATCTACTGGGTGGGCCTCATCGCGGGAGAGAGCCTGGCGGACCGCGCCGTGGCCGACCCGATTGTCACCATGTGGATTCCCAACGTCGTGTTCACGCTGATCGGCCTCGTGCTGGTCGCGCGGATGGGCCGGGCCGGTTCCACGGTGCGTGGCGGCGGATGGTGGGAGGACTTCTGGGGTCGGCTTCGCGACCGCCTGCACCCCCGTAGCCGACGTGTCCGCGCGGAGAACGCTGCGTGATCCGAATTCTCGACAAACTGGTCGGACGGACATTCCTCAAACTCTTCGTGGTCTTTCTGGCCGCGTCGCCCCCGCTCTTCATCCTCGGCGACGTCACGGAGAACCTCGACACGTACATCGATCGTGGCCTCACCCGCATGGAAGTCGCCACTGCATACGTCTTCCAACTCCCACTCTACATCCAATGGTCCTTCCCGATCGCCGCCCTGATCGCGTCCGTGTTCACGATCCACTCGATGACCACGCACCGTGAGATCGTCGCCGCCAAGGCGGGTGGGATCTCCTTCCACCGGATCGCCCGCCCGATCGTCGTGCTCGGACTCGTGCTGACCGGCGTGGCTCTGATGCTCACGGAGGTCGTGCCGCTCAGCAACCGGATCGCCGGGAGCATCCTCAAGAACCAGGATCCGCGGCGGTCCTTCCGGACCGATTTCGTCTACGAGTCCGACGACGGCATGACGTGGCAGGTATCTCGCCTCACGGCCGCCGACGGGCGCATGAGCGGCGTGATCCTCGAGCGCCCACCGACGGCACCGGGTGGAGGGCTGCACGTCGAGGCGCGTCAAGCCGTGTACAATCCGGGGAGCGGATGGTCGTTCGAAGACGGATACGTTCGCCGACTCCTGCCCGACAGTACCGAGCGGGCCTTCGCGTTCATCTCCCTGCGGATCGCCGGCATCCACGCGAAACCCGAGGAACTGCTCGAGATGCCGCGGGAGCCGGACGAGATGACGTACCAGGAGGTGAGCCACCAGGCCGCGATCGTCGAGCGAACAGGTGGCAACGCCCAGAAACTGCTGGTGAAGCGCGAGCAGAAGCTCGCGATCCCGGTGGCCACGCTGGTCGTCATCCTGTTCGGCGTGCCCCTGGCCACCAGTCCCCGGCGGGGCGGCACCGCATACGGGGTCGGGATTTCGCTCGGTACGACGATCCTCTACCTGCTGCTCTTCAAGGTATCCGGCGCGCTCGGTCAGGCCGGGGCCATGCAGCCGCGAACGGCGGCTTGGCTCCCGAACGTCCTCTTTCTGGGGGCCGCACTCGTCCTGTTGAGGCGGGTGCGGACGTAGGTGACGAGCAAGCCGTAGAGGTAACCGCCGCTACGGCAGCGCGGCCACGAAGGCGTCGGTCAACACCCCCTCGCACACCTCCTCGACGGGCCCGCGCAGCACCACGTCCATCGCGGGCGTGACTTCCACCTCCAGTTGGCCGCCCTCCATGAGCACCGTGATCCGCCCGGGCGGAAGGGCACCGCGGGCCACCGCCGCCACGGCCACGGCACAGGAGGACGTGCCGGATGCGGTGGTATGCCCGACGCCGCGCTCCCAGATGAGCGCACGGCACGAGGCCGGCCCCGCGACGGAGGCCACCTGGACGTTGGCGCCATGCGCGAGGGCCGGGTGGGCGGTGAGGAAGGGTCCGACGCGCCGGAGGAGGGCGTCCGTCGCCTCCTCGACGAAGACGACCACATGCGGGTTGCCGACCGAGACGGGGGTGACGTCCAGCATCTCGCCGGACGGGCCCTCCATGCGCCCATCCGGCGTGAGGGCGGAAGGATCGAGTTCGACGGCGCGGGGCCCCACGTGAGCCCGGCCCATGTCCACCGAGACGTCGTACGAAAGGCCGGTGCGGGCGTGGACGATGAGCGAGACGTGGTCCCCACCCACCTCCACCGTGAAGGGATGGGTACCCACACGCACGCGCCCGCGCCGCGCGAGGTAAGAGCCCAGGATGCGGAGCCCGTTGCCGCTGCGCTCGAACTCCGATCCGTCCGGATTGAACATCCGCAGGTGGAAGACGCCCCCGGCCGCGTCGGTCTTCAGGAGCACGATCCCATCCCCACCCGCCCCACGCCAACGGTCGCACACGCGGCTCACCGCCTCCGGGTCGAGCCGCCACGCGTCGCCCTCCTCGAAGACGAGATAGTCGTTGCCCAATCCGTGGGCCTTGTAGAACGCCGCGCCGGCGCTCGGCCGGTCCCGCTCGTACGTCGTCATGAAGATCAATCTCGACAGGGGTGCCGGGGCACGCGAGTCCGCGGCCCTCGCAACCCTACGGGTCGTGATGCCATCTAACTCCATGAAGCCGAAGACGGCCGAGACAGGAGACTTCCGGGGACAGAGCGTTCGATGAGGGGTTGGGGCGCAGAGCCGTCCACCTTCGGCGGGCGGGCCTGGAAACTGGATGCCCGCGCACGCGGCGAGGAAGGTCTCGGGATGCTGCTCGACGGAGGGTCCGCCGACCCTGATGGCCGCGCGGGTCGCGGCCGGTGCGATCCATATCGATGGACGTGGGGTGGAGGAGGAGTGGCGGGGCGCATCGGTCGCGGCCGACTTCGTCCAGTATCAGCCGGCGGAGGGTGAGCCGGGGACGAAGCGAACAGAAGCTCGCGTGCTTGATGGTGAAGATGCCGTCTACGTCGCCATCCGCGCGTTCGACCGGGTTGGTGAATCCAGTCGGTGTGAAGGTGGACGTATGCCATTTCGACGACATGGGCGCGGACCCGGGCTCCCGACTTCGGCCAGGCCGAAGCGGACCCGCCCGACGTTTTCACCCAGCACCCGGACAACGTGTTCATGCTCAAGGTGAGCGACTGGATCAACCCATGACGCCGGGACGGCGGCCGCCTGTGGCTTGGCGGCCCCGGCGCCCAGTGCTAGCTTGAGTCAAGAAAATTTCGGGGCGATTTACGGCATCTTGCGGCCCGCCGAGCGACCTCTCGAGGATCGCTCGATAAACACGCTAAAAAGCCAGAATGCCCCATCGCGATGGCCGCGATCGGGGTATTTTCGGTTTTGAAGGAAGGATGAATATGACGGCCCAACGAGACCCTACCCTCCGCGCCCAGCGCACCTCACTCCTGCGGGATCACCTGGCCCAGCGCATCCTGATCATGGACGGCGCCATGGGTACGATGATCCAGGGGTACCGCCTCGAGGAAGAAGACTTTCGTGGCGAGCGCTTTGCCGCGCACGGCAGCCCACTCCAGGGCGCCAATGACCTTCTCGCGCTGACCCGCCCTGACATCATCGGGCAGATCCACACGGCGTACATCGATGCGGGCGCCGACCTGATCGAGACGAACACCTTCAACGCCAACCGCGTGTCGCTGGCGGACTACGGCCTCGAGGACATCGTCCACGAGTTGAACCGGGACGCCGCACGCCTCGCCCGCGAAGCGGTGGACGACGCCGAACGGGTGGACGGACGACCGCGCTGGGTCCTGGGCGCGCTGGGCCCGACCACCCGCTCGGCGTCCCTCTCCCCCGACGTGGGCGACCCGGGGGCGCGGGGCGTGAGCTTCGACCAACTCGTCGAGGCGTACGGCGAGCAGGCCCGAGGGCTCCTCGATGGCGGTGTGGACGTCCTCCTCGTTGAAACCGTCTTCGACACGCTGAACGCCAAAGCCGCGCTCTTCGCCCTGTCGGGCGTGCTCGAAGAAGCGGGCCTCGACGTGCCCGTGATGATCTCCGGGACGATCACCGACCAGAGCGGGCGAACCCTGTCCGGCCAAACGCCCGAAGCGTTCTACAATTCGATCCGGCACGGCGTGCAGCCCGGTCCCGGCCGCGCGTCGGGGCTCCTCAGCGTCGGCCTGAACTGTGCGCTGGGCGCCGACCTGCTCCGCCCCTTCCTGGAGGAGATCTCCGACATCGCGGACCTCCCGGTGAGCTGCTACCCCAACGCGGGCCTTCCCAACGAACTGGGCGAGTACGACGAGTCTCCGGAGTATATGGCCGAGGTTGTGGCCACGTTCGCACGGGACGGCTTTCTGAATATTCTCGGCGGATGCTGCGGCACGGGCCCCGACCATATCCGGGCCATGGCCGAAGCGGTGCGTGGCATCGCGCCTCGCGTCCCCGCCCAGCGCCCGGTCCGTACGCGCCTGTCCGGCCTCGAGCCACTCACCATCGGTCCGGACTCCCTCTTCGTGAACGTCGGCGAACGCACCAACGTCACGGGGTCGCGGCGCTTCGCTCGCCTGATCAAGGACGACGACTACGAGGCGGCGCTCGCCGTCGCGCTTCAGCAGGTGCAGGGAGGCGCTCAGATCCTCGACGTGAACATGGACGAGGGGCTACTCGACGGTCCGGCCGCGATGGTCCGCTTCCTCAACCTGGTCGCCTCCGAGCCCGACATCTCGAAGATCCCCATCATGGTGGACTCTTCGGACTGGACGGTCATCGAGGCGGGGTTGAAGACGGTCCAGGGCAAGGGCGTCGTCAACTCGATCAGCATGAAGGAGGGCGAGCAAGCGTTCCGGGAACACGCGCGCCTCGTGCGCCGCTACGGCATGGCGGCCGTGGTCATGGCCTTCGATGAGCAGGGCCAGGCCGACACACTGGAACGCCGCGTGGCGGTGTGCGAGCGCGCGTACCGGATCCTGGTCGACGAGGAGGGCTTCCCTCCCGAGGACATCATCTTCGACGCGAACATCTTCGCGATCGCGACCGGGATCGCCGAGCACAATCCGTACGCGATCTGGTTCATCGAGGCGGTCCGGCGCATCAAGGCGGCGTGCCCCCACGTGCTCACGAGCGGCGGGGTCAGCAACGTCTCGTTCTCCTTCCGGGGCAGCCCCGAGGTGCGCGAGGCCATGCACGCGGCCTTCCTGTACCACGCGACGCGCGCCGGGCTCGACATGGGCATCGTGAACGCGGGCGCGATGCCCGTCTACGACCAGATCCCGTCCGAGCTGCTCACGGCGGTCGAGGACGTGATCTTCGCGCGCAACGAGGAGGCCACCGAGACGCTGACCCGCATGGCCGAGGAACGCTCGGGCACGGCGGAGCGCCGCAAGGAACAGGACCTGGGGTGGCGGGAGCGACCGGTCCGGGACCGCTTGATGCACGCGCTCGTGCAGGGCATGGACACGTATGTCGAGGACGACGTGGAGGAGGCCCGGCTGGCCCTGCCCCGCGCGCTCGACGTCATCGAGGGCCCGCTCATGGACGGCATGAACGTCGTGGGCGACCTGTTCGGCAGCGGGCGGATGTTCCTGCCGCAGGTGGTGAAGAGCGCGCGGGTCATGAAGAAGGCCGTGGCCAAGCTCATCCCCTATCTCGAGGCGGAGCAGACCAGCCTGTCCGGCAAGGGCAAGGTGCTCCTGGCCACGGTGAAGGGCGACGTGCACGACATCGGCAAGAACATCGTGGGCGTCGTGCTGCAGTGTAACGGCTACGAGGTCGTCGACCTCGGCGTGATGGTGCCGGCGGA
>JBBSOM010000009.1:0-18185 GCA_038259715.1 Longimicrobiales bacterium | reverse complement strand
GGTCGGGACCGACGCGGACGGCGCGGTGCTCCTCTTCGTCGGTGTGGTGCGTGATCAGGCCGACGGACGGCCCGTATCCGGGATGCGCTACGACGCATACGAGGAGATGGCGCGCGCCGTGCTTGAGAAGATCGCATCCGAAGCCGCTGGAACGCTCGGCACGGACCGTGTGGCCGTGGTGCATCGCGTCGGCGCGTTGATCGTCGGGGAGCCCAGCGTCGCGATCGCGGTGTCCAGCCCGCACCGAGCCGAGGCGTACGAGGCCTCGCGCTACGTGATCGAGGAGATCAAGAAGAGACTCCCCGTTTGGAAGAAGGAACGGTACGTCGGGGGTGACGAGGCGTGGGTCGACGGCACCGTCCCGCCCGTCGGAGCGCCATCGGAGGTTTCGGGATGAAGGACCAGTTCGGACGACGCATCGAATACCTCCGCGTGTCGGTCACCGACAAGTGCAACCTGCGCTGTGTGTACTGCATGCCGCTCGAGGGACTGCCGTGGCTGCGTCGCAACGAACTCCTGACGTACGAGGAGATCGCGCGGATCGTGCACGCGATGGCAGGGATGGGGTTGCGGCGTGTGCGGATCACCGGGGGAGAGCCGCTGGTCCGCCGAGACCTCCCCGAGTTGGCCGCCAAGATCGCCGCGGTACCCGGAATCGACGATCTGTCGCTCTCGACCAACGCGGTGCTGCTCGAGGAGCACGCGGAGGCCCTTCGGAGCGCCGGCGTCCGACGGATCAACGTCTCCCTGGACTCGCTCCGGCCGGATCGGGTCGACGAGATCTCCCGGCGCGCCGGTGCGTTCCCGAAGATCATGGCCGGCTTCGACGCCGCGGAGCGTGTCGGCTTCGAGCCGATCAAGGTCAACGTCGTCCTCATGCGTGGGATCAACGACGATGAGATCGAGGACTTCGCCGCAATCACGCGGGAGCGGCCCTGGCACATACGCTTCATTGAACTGATGCCCACGGGCTCCAACCTCGACCTCAGCGCCAACCAGTTCTTCTCGTGTCAGGACGCGCTGAAGCGCCTCCGCGCCGTGGACCGACTCGAGCCCGTCGAAGGGCCTCCGGGCAACGGTCCGGCAACGTACCACCGCTTCCCGGGCGCGCCCGGCACGGTGGGTGTCATCACACCGATGAGCCACAACTACTGTGACCGTTGCAACCGCATGCGGCTGACAGCGGACGGGCACCTGCGTCCCTGCCTCTTCGGGGACCTGCAGACCAACCTGCGTGACCCGCTTCGCGCGGGCGCGGACATCGTGCCGCTCGTGGAGCAGACGCTCAGGGTCAAGCCCGAGCGGCACTATCTCATCCAGGGCAGCGCTCAGGGATCGGGCGGCCTGATCGCCCTTTCGCAGACGGGCGGCTGACGGCGGCGCGCCGCGGGCACTTTCCTGCGGCCGATTCGTTGACACCCCTCCGGGCATTCGGGTACGTTCCGGCATCCGAACGTTGCCTCCCGCCCAAAGGGGCTTTCGCGACATGAGTGCGAAGAAGATCACCGTGGTCGGCGCTGGACACGTGGGTGCCACGTGTTCCCAATTGTTGGCCCTCAAAGAACTCGCCCGAGAGGTCATCCTCGTAGACATCGCCGAGGGCATCCCCCAGGGGAAAGGCCTGGACCAGTGGGAGAGCGCACCCATCGAGGGCTTCGACTCCCGCGTATACGGCGTCAACGACTACAGCCGCTCCGAGGGCTCGGACATCTTCATCGTCACGGCCGGCATCGCGCGTAAGCCGGGCATGAGCCGGGACGACCTCCTGAAGACCAACGCGGGCATCGTCCGCGCGGTCTGCTCGGAGATCAAGCGTGTCGCGCCCGACGCGGTCGTCATCATGGTGTCCAACCCGTTGGACATCATGGCCCAGGTCGCGCTCGAGACCACCGGCTTCCCGCGCGAGCGGGTCATCGGTATGGCCGGCGTCCTGGACACGGCGCGCTACCGGTCCTTCATCGCGCTCGAGCTCGACGTGAGCATCGAAGACATCCAGGCGCTGGTCCTGGGTGGACACGGCGACACGATGGTCCCTCTGGCCAGCTACACGTCCGTGAGCGGCATCCCGCTCGCGCAGCTCCTGCCACAGGACCGGATCGACGCGCTCGTCGCACGGACCCGCAAGGGGGGTGGCGAGATCGTCGCGCACCTCAAGACGGGAAGCGCCTACTACGCCCCCGCGGCCGCCGCGGTCCAGATGGCCGAGGCCATCGTGAAGGACAAGAGGCGGATCCTGCCGTGCGCCGCTTGGCTGCAGGGCGAGTACGGAATGAGCGATCTCTACCTCGGCGTTCCGTGCCTTCTCGGCGAGGGTGGGCTGAAGAAGATCATCGAGGTCGAACTGAGCGACGAAGAACAGGCCGCCCTGGCCAAGAGCGCGGACGCTGTCCGCTCGACGGTGGCCGCGCTCGACGCCCTCGGCTGATCTGAACGGGATTCCACCTCGAGTTCGCTATCGTCCGGCCCGGCCGGGTCGTCAGTCCTGGCCGGGCCGTTCCGTATACGACGGGAGTCGTGATGCGACGTGTCGTAGCACTGTACCGGTCCTCCGTGGGGAAGAAGATCCTCATGGCCCTCACCGGCTTCCTCTGGTTCGGGTTCCTGGTCGGCCATGTCGCCGGGAACCTCAAGGCCTTTCAGGGAGCCGGAGCTTTCGACGCGTACGCCCATCATCTGAGGGTGATCGGAGAGCCGGTCCTACCGTATAAAGGCTTCCTGTGGATCCTGCGGGTGATCATGTTCGCGGCCTTCGTGGTCCACGTCTGGCTGTCGTGGCAGACCTCGCGGCAGAGCTGGGCGGCGCGCACCGCGAAGTACGATAGGAAAGAGAACCAGAACTTCGATTTCGCGTCGAATTTCATGCGCTGGGGCGGGGCACTGATCCTGGTGTTCATCGTCTTCCACATCCTGCACATGACCACCGGTACCCTCCATCCCGATTTCCAGGAGGGCAACGCCTACCACAACCTCGTGACGGGGCTCAGCAACCCGGTGGTGGCGGGCTTCTATCTGCTCGCGATGGTGGCGATCCTCGTCCACCTGTATCACGGGGTGTGGAGCCTGTTCCAGACCCTGGGCGCCTACCACCCGAAGTACAGGAAGCTGCGGCGTCCGATCGCGGTGGTACTCTCGATCGTGATCTTCCTCGGATTCATCTCCATCCCGGTCGCGATCCTGACCGGCGTGATCTCCTAGGGGAGCCCTAACGTGCACCTCGACGCCAAGATTCCGGCGGGCCCCATCGAACAGAAGTGGGACAAGCACCGCTTCGACATGAAGTTGGTGAACCCCGCCAACAAGCGGAAATACGAAGTGATCGTCGTCGGCACCGGCCTCGCTGGAGCTTCGGCGGCGGCGACGATGGCTGAACTGGGCTACCGGGTGAAGTCGTTCACCTTCCACGACTCCGCCCGGCGCGCGCACTCGATCGCGGCCCAGGGTGGCATCAATGCGGCCAAGAACTATCAGGGAGACGGCGACAGCGTTCGGCGCCTCTTCTACGACACGGTGAAGGGCGGAGACTTCCGGTCGCGTGAGGCGAACACGTGGCGGCTCGCACAGCTGAGCGTAAACATCATCGATCAGGCCGTGGCGCAGGGCGTGCCGTTCGCCCGGGAATACGGCGGGTACCTGGCCAACCGATCGTTCGGTGGCGCGCAGGTGTCGCGGACGTTCTATGCACGAGGCCAGACGGGCCAGCAGCTTCTGCTGGGCGCCTACCAGGCGCTCCAGCGTCAGGTCGCGCTCGGCACGGTGGCCTTGCATACCCGCCACGAAATGCTCGACCTCGTCGTCGTCGACGGCGTTGCACGGGGCATCATCACGCGCGACCTCGTGACCGGAAAGGTCGAGCGACACGCTGCGCACGCCGTGGTGCTCGCCACGGGCGGCTATTCCAACGTCTTCTTCCTGTCGACCAACGCAAAGTTGTGCAACGTCACCGCGACGTGGCGCGCCGCGAAGCGGGGCGCCGGTTTCGCCAACCCCTGCTACACGCAGATCCACCCCACCTGCATCCCCCCGTCCGGCGACTATCAGTCGAAGCTCACGCTCATGAGCGAGTCGTTGCGCAACGATGGACGGATCTGGGTGCCGAAGAAGAAGGGTGACGATCGCCGCGCCAGGGACATCCCGGAGGACGAACGCGACTACTATCTGGAGCGCTTCTATCCGAGCTTCGGCAACCTCTCGCCGCGCGACATCGCGTCGCGCCGGGCCAAGGAGATGGTCGACACCGGACATGGTGTGGGACCGCTCCACAACGGTGTCTTCCTGGATTTCAAGGATGCCATCGGCCGGCTCGGGAAGGAGACGATCACCGAGCGCTACGGAAACCTCTTCGAGATGTACGAAAAGATCACGGGCGACAATCCTTACGATACGCCCATGCGCATCTACCCGGCGCCGCACTACACCATGGGGGGGCTCTGGGTGGACTACGACCTCATGAGCAACGTTCCCGGGCTTTTCGTGATCGGAGAGGCGAACTTCTCGGACCACGGCGCGAACCGCCTCGGCGCGAGCGCGCTGATGCAGGGGCTCGCGGACGGATACTTCGTGGTGCCGATCACGGTGGGCAACTACCTGGCCACCGTGCCGCGGACCCCGGTCTCGGCGGATGGGGCGGCGTTCGCGGACGCGGAACGCGAGGTGCGGCAGAAGACCGACCGTCTCCTGGCCGTGAAGGGCAAGAAGACCGTCGACGAGTTCCACGTCGAACTGGGCCGGCTCATGTGGGAGAAGTGCGGGATGGAGCGCACCGCCGTTGGCCTGAAGGAGGCGCTCGAGAAGATCCCCGAGATCCGTGAGCGCTTCTGGAAGGAGGTCAACATCCTCGGTTCCGATCAAACGCTCAACCAGTCGCTCGAGAAGGCCGGACGCGTGGCGGATTTCCTCGAGTTCGCCGAGGTCATGTGCTGGGATGCGCTGACGCGTGACGAGTCGGCCGGCGCGCACTACCGCGCCGAGCACACCACGCCCGACGGCGAAGCCGCACGCAACGACGAGGACTTCGCGTTCGTGTCGGTCTGGGAGCACAAGGGCGTCGGCGAAAAGCCCGAACTGCACAAGGAGCCGCTGGCCTTCGAGAACGTCCAGCTGTCCACGAGGAGCTACAAGTAATGAACCTCACCCTTCACGTCTGGCGGCAGGATGGGCCACACGCCCAGGGTCGCTTCGAGACCTACCCGGCGACGGACGTGAGCGAGCACGCCTCGTTCCTGGAGATGCTCGACCTGGTCAATGAGCAGTTGGTGCACGAGGGCCGGGAACCCATCGCCTTCGAACATGACTGTCGGGAGGGCATCTGCGGCTCGTGCGGCATGATGATCAACGGAGTGCCCCACGGTCCACGTACGATGGTGGCGACGTGCCAGCTCCACATGCGCATCTTCGACGACGGGGACGAGATCTGGGTCGAGCCGTGGCGCGCGACGGCCTTCCCGCTGATCCGGGATCTCGTCGTGGACCGGAGTTCGTTCGACCGGATCATCAATGCGGGTGGCTACGTCACCGTGCGCACCGGGAGCGCGCCGGACGCGAACGATGTCCCGATCCGGAAGCACGAGGCCGACCTCGCGATGGACGCGGCTGAATGCATCGGCTGTGGCGCGTGCGTTGCAGTGTGCCCCAACGCTTCGGCCATGCTCTTCACATCGGCCAAAGTCGCGCACCTCGGGCTGCTGCCGCAGGGCCAGCCCGAACGGTACGCGCGCGTGATCGACATGATCATGCAGCACGACCACGAGGGCTTCGGCAACTGCACCAACCACGGCGCTTGCCAGAACGCGTGCCCGAAGGGCATCAGCGTCGACTTCATCGCACGCCTCAACCGTGACCTGCTGGTGGCGAGTTGGAAGGCTGCGGAACCCGAATCCGCGGGCGCGGCCGGAGGCTGATGCATGGTCGACGGGCGCGGCACCAGCGGTGCGGGAATATCCCGCCCTATCACATCGAGGATCGTCCCTTGAAGACCTCCGTTCGCGCACATCGCCTTGCCGTCCCGCTCCTTGTCGTCCTCGCGCTCGGCGCCTGTGGCGACGACAGTCCGACATTTCCGCCCGAGTTCGACGCGAGCCTGGGGATCGATCTCTCGGCGATGACGAAGGCCGGCTCGGGCCTCTACTATCAGGATCTGGTTCTCGGGACCGGGGACATGGTCGGTACCGGGACCCACGTCAATGTGCGGTACACCGGGTGGTTCTCGACGGGCCATCAGTTCGACACCGGGACATTCGATTTCGTCGTCGGAGGCGCCGGCTCGATCGACGGGCTCGACCAGGGTGTACGCGGTATGCAGGTCGGCGGCAAGCGCAAGCTCGTAATCAGTCCAGAGTTGGGCTACGGCAAGAACGACTACGGGTCGATCCCGGGAAACTCGACTCTCGTCTTCGACATCGAGGTCCTCGAGATCCTCTAGCCTCCGCGCACCGTGGCCGTCCGCCGCCGACCCGGCTACGCTCACATCTTGGGAAGGGTGACCCCCACCTGCTTCATGTACTTGCCCTTCCGGTCGGCGTACGCGATCTCCGGCTCCTCGTCCCCCTCGAAAAACAGGAGCTGGGCGATCCCTTCTCCGGCGTAGATCTTGGCCGGAAGCGGCGTCGTATTGGAGATCTCCAAGGTAAGGTACCCCTCCCATGTCGGCTCGAGCGGCGTCACGTTCACGATGATTCCGCACCGCGCGTACGTCGACTTGCCCAGGCACACCACCAACACGTCCCGCGGAATCCGGAAGTACTCCAGCGACCTCGCCAGCGCGAATGAATTCGGCGGGATGATGCACTCGTTCTCGTTGATGTCCACGAACGAACGGTCGTCGAAGTGCTTCGGGTCCACGACGACGTTGTGAACGTTGGTGAAGACCTTGAACTCGGGTGCGACGCGGATGTCGTAACCGTACGACGATAGTCCATAGGAGATCACGCCCGAGTGGACCTGGCCAGCCTCGAAGGGCTCGATCATGGCGTGCTCGGTGGACATCCGCCGGATCCACTTGTCGCTCTTGATGGGCATCGGGGCAGGGCTTCCGGACAGGGGTTCTCGGAGGGCTCGGAACGCCCGGTGGAGTAGCGTCCGAACGGCTGGGAAGGCGACAAGATACGCGCCTCCCGGAGGATCGGGCAAACCCGGGAAAAATGACGCAAAACAGTGTCGTCGCTTCGCTTGACACCCCTCCGCGCGTCCCGGTACCTTTCCACTTCACGTGAACGTTTTCACAAACTCTGGCGGCAAAATGTCGGGTACGTACCTACCCCTCGTGCTGCTTTTCGGCCTATCCGCGGTGAACGCGATCGGGATGGTGGTTGGATCGCACATTCTGAACCCGCGCCGCAGGACGCCTCAGAAGGAAATGCCCTACGAGTCGGGAATGATTCCGCTGGGCGATACGCGCGCCCGCTTCTCCGTGAAGTTCTACATGATCGCGATCAGCTTCATCGTCTTCGATCTGGAGACGATCTTCCTGATCCCTTGGGCGGTGCAGATGCGCGAACTCGGATGGGGACCCTTCATCGCCATGTCGATGTTCGTGGTCGTGCTGGCGGTGGGCCTGCTGTACGAATGGAAAAAGGGAGGTCTGGAATGGGATTGAAGCTGCCCGGTGGTGGGACGAGTGCCCAGCCAGGAGGGATTTTCGGTGCAGGCACACCTACATTCCTGACGAGCAAGGTCGACTTCATCGTGAACTGGGGTCGCTTGAACTCCCTCTGGCCGATGCCGTTCGGGACCGCATGCTGCGCTATCGAGATGATGGCGACGGCGGCATCGGACTTCGACGTCGCCCGCTTCGGCATGGAACGCATGGCGTTCTCGCCCCGCCAGGCGGACGTGCTCATCTGTGCCGGCCGCGTGCCGTACAAGCTCGCGTCGGTGCTGCGACGTATCTGGGACCAGATGACGCAGCCCAAGTGGTGCATTTCGATGGGCGCGTGCGCGTCGTCGGGAGGCGTCTTCGACGTCTACTCGATGGTGCAGGGTATCGACACGGTTGTCCCGGTCGACGTGTACATTCCGGGCTGCCCACCCCGGCCGGAGGCGCTCATCTACGGCCTGATGATGATCCAGGAGAAGATCCGAGAGGAGTCCCTGGCGCATCACGCCGAACTTCGCGCCGAGGACCCGCTCACGGTTGCGATGCCTCAGGTCAGCAACGAAGAGATGGCCGGCTTGACGGGCCCGTTCGGGAACTCCACGCGCCAGAGCAAGCTCGCTTCCGGCCTTCGGGTCCTTCCGGAACGCCGAACCGACGAAGACGACCTCATTCCTTGATCGCAGGCTCCCTGACGCTATGACCGACAAACCCAGGAGCGGGCTCGACGCGGTCGACGAAGGTCCGGTTCCTTCCGACGCCCTCGGCGCGACGGACGTCTCCCTCGAAGCCGACCCTTCGAGTCATCCTTCGGTTGCCGCCCTTACCGCACGCTTCGGCGACGCGGTTTACGGACATCGGATCTCGGCGGGCGACGAGCACGTGATCTTCGCCGATCCGGCGCACAATCTGGAGGTCCTCGGCTTCCTGCGCGATGAACCCGGACACCGCTACGATCTGCTGCGTGACCTCACCGCTGTCGACTACGGCGGCGGGCGCCCGCTACACGTGGTCTACGTTCTCTTCGGCACGGAGACGCTGCTGTCGCTGCGAGTGAAGTGCGCGCTGCCGTTGGACGCCCTCGAGATCGACTCCGTTGTGCCGCTCTGGCAGACGGCCAACTGGCTCGAGCGCGAGGTCTTCGACCTGTTCGGGATCACGTTCAAGGGCCACCCGGACCTGCGCCGGATCATGATGCCGGACGACTACGCCGAGGGGCACCCGCTCCGGAAGGACTTCCCGCTGAGAGGCCGCTTCAGCCGGTCCGAACAGACCCGGCGAGCGCTGGCCCAGAACGTCGACCGCTTCTACACGACGCACGAACTCGAAGTCGGCCGCGAGCCTCAGGAAGTGTCGCTCAACGAACGGGGGAGCTACGAAGCCTCCGAACCCGACCGCTGACGGGACAGACATGGCGAACAAGACCGTGGAGTATACAGTAGGGCGGAATCCCGAGATGGGGCCGAGCGGCCGGCCGGTGGCGAGTCCGATGGCCCCCTTCGACGTTCCGGAGCCACAGCTCGATTCCGAGAACATGCTCATCAACATCGGCCCCCAGCACCCCGCCACACACGGGGTGCTCCGCCTGTTGTGCGAGTTGGATGGCGAGACGGTGGTCGATGTCATCCCGGACGTCGGGTTCCTGCACTCGTCGTTCGAGAAGCTCGCCGAGTACAGGACCTGGAACCAGATCGTCACCCTCACCGATCGCATGGACTATCTGGCGCCGCTGATCTACAACTGCGCCCACGTCATGTCGGTCGAGAAGCTCATGGGCATCGAGGTGACCGAGCGGTGCAAGGTCGTGCGCGTCATCCTCATGGAGTTGGACCGGATCTTCAGCCATCTGCTCTGGCTCGGGACGATGTCCATCGACGTCGGGGCATTCACTCCGTTCCTGTATTCGTTCCAGGAACGGGAGCGGATCTACACGCTTCACGAGCAATTCACCGGTGCGCGGATCACGACGTCATCCACGCGCGTCGGCGGCATGATGGCCGACCTCCCCGAGAATTGGATCAAGAACCTCGAGCACTTCCTCGACACGTTTCCCAAGACGCTCGACGAGTGCGACGCCCTGCTGATGAACAACGGCATCCACATCGGCCGGTCCCAGGGGATCGGCGTGATCACGGGTACCGACGCGGTGAACTGCGGCTTCACCGGCCCGAACCTGCGCGCGTCCGGGGTGGCGTACGACGTCCGTAAGGACCAGCCGTACTACGACTACGAAACCTACGATTTCGAGGTCCCGGTCGGTCAGCACGGCGACTGCTACGATCGGTATCTGTGCCGTATGGAGGAGATGCGTCAAAGCGTCGGGATCCTGCGGCAGGCCATCGACCGGCTCCCGGGCGGCCCGATCAACGTGGCGGATCCGAAGATCTCGCTGCCGTCCAAGACCGACGGGATGTCCGACATGGCGAGCATGATCCACCACTTCAAGATCGTCATGCACGGGATCCCCGCGCCGGAAGGGGACTGCTACTTCCCGGTCGAGAGTTCGAAGGGTGAGCTGAGCATGTACATCGTGGCGGAAGAGGGCGGCACCAAGCCCACCCGGTGGCGCGTGCGGCCGCCTTCGTTCGTGAACCTCTCGGTGAGTCCGCGCCTGGCGCGAGGACACCTCGTCTCGGATCTGATCATGATCAACGCCAGCCTGGACATCGTCCTCGGGGAGATCGACCGATGAGCGAGGTCCCGTTCAAGAACCCGGGATGGGCCGGAAATACCGGCGAATTCGACCTGAGCGAGGCCGATGTGCGTGGCGACGGATTCATCGGCGACAGGCCTCTGGGTGGGGGTCACGCATCCGCTGCGGCCACCTACCCGTACATGCTCCCCGAGAAGAACCCGGACGCGGCGTTGTTCGAGGGTGAGTATCTGGAGCGCTTCGAGAAGATCCTGACGCGCTATCCGAACAAACGGGCCGCGCTGCTCCCGACGCTGGGCCTCGCGCAGGAGATCCGCGGCTACGTGAGCCCGCAGAGTATGGATCGCGTGGCGGAACTGCTCGATCTGGCGCCGGCGTACGTCCGGGGCGTGGCCACGTTCTACACCATGTACAACAAGGCCCCCGTGGGTCGGTACCTGGTGCAGGTGTGCACGAACATCTCCTGCAATCTGTGTGGCGCCGACGCGGTCCTCGAGTCCTTCCTGCGCTATACGGACACCGAAGTGGGTGAGACGTCGGAAGATGGTAACTTCACGGTCATAGAGGCGGAGTGCCTGGCCGGGTGCGGCTTTCCTACGTGCGTCCAGATCAATTCGCGGTACTTCGAGAACGTTACGACGAACGAGGTACCGAAGATCATCGAGCATCTCAAGTCGGAAGCCGCGGGCGGTTCCTGACCGCGGCGACGGAGCGAACGAATGGCCTATCCGTACGTCTCGGACCGCGAGGTCCGGGTTCTCAGCAAAAACTTCGGCGACCCTGCGGCTCGCCGAGTGGACACCTATGTGGAGCGCGGTGGCTACAAGGCCCTGACGAAGGCCCTGGCGATGGGGCCGGACGCCGTCACCGACGAGGTCAAGGCCTCGGGGCTCCGCGGGCGGGGTGGCGCGGGCTTTCCGACAGGCGTGAAGTGGTCGTTCATGCCGAAGGAGCCGACGCGGCCGCACTATCTTGTGTGCAACGCCGACGAGTCGGAGCCGGGCACCTTCAAGGACCGTGAGTTGATCCGTTGGGATCCGCACCAGCTCATCGAAGGGTGCCTGATCGCAGCCTTCGCGATCCGTGCGCAGCACGCGTACATCTACTGCCGGGGTGAGTTCTTCGAGGCCACTCAGGTGCTGGCGAGGGCGCTCGAGGACGCATACGCGAAGGGTTACGTCGGCAAGGACATCCTGGGTTCGGGCCACGACATCGACGTTACGGTGCACGTGGGGGCGGGCGCGTACATCTGCGGTGAAGAGACGGGGCTCATGAACTCGCTGGAGGGCCGACGCGGTCTGCCCAGGGTCAAGCCTCCGTTTCCTGCCGTGTCGGGTGCGTTCGGCATGCCCTCCACGATCAACAACGTCGAAACGCTGTCGGCCGTCCCGCACATCATCGCCAACGGTGGTCAGTGGTACCGTCAGTGGGGCACCGAGAAGAGTCCGGGCACGAAGCTGTTCTGTGTCAGCGGGCATGTGAACAAACCCGGCAACTACGAGTTTCCGCTCGGGTTCCCGCTGATGGACCTGATCGACGTCTGTGGCGGGATTCGCGACGGCAAAGCGCTCAAGGCCGTGATCCCCGGCGGTTCGTCGGTGCCGCTCCTGAATGCCGAGGAGTGCGCCCGCTGCAACCTCGACTACGAGGGCGTGCAGGCTGCCGGCTCCATGCTCGGGTGTGCTTCGGTCATTGTCATGGACGAGAACACCGATATCGTGAAGCAGGTTCGGCGCATGGTGCAATTCTACGCCCACGAGTCGTGTGGGCAGTGCACTCCCTGCCGCGAGGGCACCGCCTGGATGACGATGGTCATGAAGCGCATCGAGGAAGGGAGAGGTACCGAGGATGACCTCGACGAGCTGCTGAGCATGGGTCGCCGGATGACCGGCACCACGATCTGTGTGCTGTCGGACTCCGCCGCGGTGCCGGTCGCGTCTTCGATCGCGAAGTTCAAGGACGAATATCTCGCGCTCATTCGTCGGGGTGAGCGGGTGGGCGCGGCATGAGAACTACGAGACCCACGACGGCTCAGATCATCGAGGATTTCCATGGCTGACAATCCAGCGACCGTCACCCTGACGATCGACGGCCAGGTGGTGACGGTTCCCAAGGGGACCGTGATCCTGGAGGCATCCAGACTTGTGGGTGAGGCATCCGGGCTTGTGGGTGATGTGGTCCCCCACTACTGCTACCACCCAGGGCTTTCGTCACCGGCGCAGTGCCGGCTCTGCCTTGTCGAGGTGGAGGGCGCACCGAAGCCGATGCCTTCCTGCGTGACCACGGTGGCCGAGGGACAGGTCGTGAAGACGCAGTCCAAGCTGGCGCTGGACATGCGCGAGGGCGTGCTCGAGTTCTACCTGACCAACCACCCGCTGGACTGCCCCATCTGCGACAAGTCCGGTGAGTGCTTCTTTCAGGACTACGTGCACCCGGAAGGTCCGTACAAGGGCCATTCCAGGGAGCCCAAGCGTGTTTTCGGACGCGACGACTTCGGCGGCGACGTCCTGTATTACGGCGATCGTTGCGTCATGTGCACACGATGCGTCCGCTTCATGAACGAGGTCGAGCAGGACAGCCGCCTGTGCGTGGTGGAGCGTGGGTCCCGCTCCGTCATCGACACCTTCTTCGAGGAAGGCCTCGAGGGCACCCAGTGGCACGACAACATCGTCGACATCTGCCCCGTGGGCGCGCTCCTGTCGAAGGACTTTCTGCACAAGGCCCGCGCCTGGGACCTCGACCACATCAACTCGGTGTGTCCGAACTGCTCGCAAGGGTGCAACGTCGAACTCCAGGTCCGGGACAATCTGGTCCAGCGCATCAAGCCCCGGGAGAACCTCGAGGTGAATGGATGGTGGATGTGCGACTACGGGCGCCTGAACTACGAATGGATCAACCACGGCCACCGGATCGACGCTCCTCTGGTTCGTGATGGGTCTGGCACGCGCGCCATGGGTTGGAAGGATGCCTTGCGCGCCCTCCTCGACCGAGCGGCGTCCTCCGCCGGCACGTCGGTCAAGGCCGTGGTTTCGCCGAAGGCGTCGAACGAGGATCTGGGTGCGCTGGCGGCTCTGGTCGACGAGTTGGGCGGCGGAGACATCGTCTACCGGTCTGTGCAGGCCGAGGACGAGATCCCGCTCAAGGGGTATCCGGGCCTGGCGCGCCGCCGCGAACTCGCGCCCAACGGCAAGGGCGCGGAGCTGATCGGGGCCACACGCGTCGGCGACGCCCAGGGGCACGGCGGATTGGATGAGGTAGCCGCCCACGACGGCATCGTGCTCGTCCTGGGCGATCCGCTCGAGGACCAGGGTGCCGATTTCGGCGCCGGAGCGGCGCTCTACGCCTACATCGGGTGGCGAGCCGGATCGGCCGTGGAGGCCGCGCACTTTGTGCTCCCGGTGGCGCTTTTTGCCGAGCAGGAAGGCACGTTCACGAACTTCCAGGGTCGGGTCCAGCGCTTCTGGCCCGCCCTTACGGCGCCCGGAGCGGTCAGGCCCGCGTGGCTGGTTCTCGGCGCGTTGCTGGCCGAGCGCACGCAAACGGAAGGCCCCCGCACGGCGGCAGACGCGTTCGCACGGCTCGGCGGCCGCGTGCCTGCCTTCGCCGGCCTGAGTTATGACGAGCTCGGCCTACGCGGGGCGGCGGTGAACGAAACCGTCTCGCTGAGCGGGGAGTGAGCATGGAAGCCCTGCACCCCATCTCGGGGATCCCCGCGGCCATCGCGATGGTGCTCAAGGTGGTCGCCGTCTTCACGTTGGTGATGCTGGTGGTCGCGTACACGACGCTCGCCGAACGCCGGGTGTCGGCATGGATCCAGGACCGTCGCGGCCCGAACCGAGTCGGCCGGTTCGGCCTCCTGCAGCCGATTGCGGACGGGATCAAGAATTTCCTGAAAGAAGAGACGCTTCCCGCCACCGCGTCGAAGTTCTTTTTCATCCTCGGACCGATGCTCGTGGTCGGCCCGGCGTTGGTCGCGTTCGCGGTAATCCCGTTTGCCGCTCCGCTACCCACGCCGTGGGGTGTCGTCGACATGATCATCGCGGACGTGCCGATCGGGATCCTCTACATTCTCGCCATTGCGTCGCTCGGGGTCTTTGGTCTCGTCCTCGGCGGGTGGTCGTCCAACAACAAGTATGCGTTTCTGGGCGGGCTGCGCGCCTCCGCGCAGATGGTCAGCTACGAGGTCGCGCTCGGCCTGTCCCTCGTGACCGTCTTCATGCTGGCGGGCAACGTCACGCTGACTGAGATCGTGTGGAAGCAGCAGGCGCTCGGGCTGTGGTTCGCCCTGCCGCTCTCGCTGTCGTTCATCTTCTTCGTGGTGTCTGCGTTCGCCGAGACCAACCGGCTGCCCTTCGACATGCCCGAGGCCGAGTCCGAGCTCGTTACCGGGTACCACACCGAATACTCGGCCATGAAGTTCTCGATGTTCATGATCGGCGAGTTCGGCAACATGGTGACCTCGTCCGCGCTCATGGCGACGATCTTCTTCGGTGGATGGGACCTACCGGGGACGTGGGACAACGCATTCTGGTACCAGGGCCAGCTCATCAGTGGCTTCGCGGGTGACGGATCCGTCATCATGGCGCACCCGGCCGTCTGGAAGACGCTCGTGACGTTCCTCGCCTTTGCGGTGAAGACCCTCTTTTTCCTGCTCGTCTTCATCTGGGTCCGCTGGACCCTGCCACGCTTCCGCTACGACCAGGTCATGGCGCTCGGCTGGAAGGTCCTGCTGCCGTTTGCCCTGGGCTATGTGATGGTCATCGCCGGAAGCATCCTGGTGCTGGACGAACTGGGCGTGCAATACGGACTCATGTACGGGCTGGCGCTCACAGCGGTGAGCCTGGTTTGCACGGGTGCGTTCGTCTTCTTCGTCGACCGGGGCCACACGATCAGCGGCGCGGCCGCCGTGAGGTCACAGCAGGTCGAGTTCAAGCGCGTGTCGGAGCCGGTGTCGCAGCCGGCCGGCGACTGATTTTCGGAACCCAGGAAAGGCGAGACATGGCAATATCCGTAAGGGTCCTCTCCCGTCCGGATCCAGAAGAGACATCGTACCTGCGGGAGGCGCTCAAAGGGATGGCGCTCACCTTCCGGCACATGATCAATCCCGTCAAGGTGACACGCCAATACCCCGAGGAGCAGACCGACCTCGCGCCCCGGTGGCGTGGGACGCACCGCATGGAGGTCCATGCCGACGGCCGGCCCAAGTGCGTCGCGTGCGGCTTGTGTCCAACCGTGTGCCCGGCCAACTGCATCCGGCTGGTCGGGGGTGAGGACGACCAGGGGAACCGGTACCCGCTCGTCTACGAGATCGACGAGTTCCGCTGCATTTTCTGCGGCATGTGCCAGGAGGTATGCCCCGTCGAGGCGATCCACGTGGGCCAGCACTTCGAAAACGGCGAATACACGCGGGATCGCTTCGTCTACGACCTCGACAGGTTGATGGAACAGGATCATCCCGTCACTCTCCTGTGGGATCCCTCGGATCCCCGCTCCGAGTAAGATAGCCCCTAGATGATCGACATCTTCTTCTACGTCCTTGCCGCGGTGGCACTCGGGAGCGCCCTGGGCGTCGTGATCGCGAAGAATCCCGTGGCCAGCCTCCTCTTCATCGTCGTCACGTTGGCGAGTCTCGCCGGCATCTTCGTGTTGCTCGAGGCGCACTTCCTGGCCGCCGTGCAGGTGATGGTGTACGCCGGGGCCATCATGGTGCTCTTCCTGTTCACGATCATGCTCCTGAACCTCGGACACGACTACGTGAAGGATCTCAAGTGGGGCGTCTTCGCCATCCTCTCCTTCGGGATCGTCGGCGCGATGGCGGGCATGCTGGCTCACCAGTTCCGGGGCGCCGGCCCGCTCGACGCGTTCACGGCGCAAGGCGGTCGGGAGATCGACGCCGCCATCCAGCAGTACGGCGCAATCGGCGCGATCGCCCGGCCCCTGTTCACGACCTACGTGGTGCCCTTCGAGATCACCGGGATCCTGCTCCTGGTGGCTGTCGTCGGCGCGCTGGTCCTGGCCAAGAAGCGAGTGTGATGATGGTCACGGAATCCCTGATTCTCAGCGCCTTCCTGTTCGTGATCGGGACGTTCGGCGTCATGGTCCGGCGCAACGCGATCGTCATGTTCCTGTGTATCGAGCTACAGCTCAACGCGGCCAACCTCGCCTTCGTTGCGTTGTCGCGTCTCTGGGGCATGGACGGCCAGGTGTTCGTGTTCTTCGTGATGACCGTGGCGGCCGCCGAGGCCGCCGTGGGGCTGGCGATCATCATCTCGATCTTCCGGCACTACGAAACGGTCAACGTCGACAACTTCAACCTGCTGAAGTGGTAAGGGCATGCACCCGACGCTTTCGATGTTCCTGATCCAGGGCACGCAGGAAGCCCCGGGCGGGGGAGGGGGCTTTGCGCCGTTCTTCCCCGGGCTGGTCGTTCTGCTTCCCCTGCTCGGGTTTTTGGTGAACGGCCTGCTGGCCCTGTCGCACGCCCGTCGCTCCGCCGACGCCGTGCGCGCGGGCGGCGAGTTGGAGCTCGACGGGCCGCATGGGCGCCCGCTCACGCACACGTTGCCGAGTCTGGTGGGGCCCGCGGTCATCGGACTCGCCTTCGTTCTCGTACTGGTCAACTTCGTGCGCATGCTCGGCGCGGAGTTGCACGAGCCGGTCGTCCTTCACTATTGGACCTGGATGGCCACCGGCACGTTTACGGTGTCGGCGGCCCTGCAGCTCGACCAGCTTTCGATGGTCATGATGCTGATCGTCACCGGCGTGGGCTTCCTGATCCACGTGTTCAGCGTGGGCTACATGAAGGACGATCCAGGCTATCCCAGGTATTTTGCCTACCTGAACCTGTTCATCTTCTTCATGCTCACCCTGGTCATGGCTTCGAGCTACCCGGTCATGTTCGTGGGTTGGGAGGGCGTCGGGTTCTGCTCGTATCTGCTGATCGGCTTCTGGTTCAGCGACCGGGAAAAGTCCGACGCGGGCAACAAGGCGTTCATCGTCAACCGCATCGGTGACTTCGGCTTTCTGGTCGCGATGTTCCTCCTCTACACGGTCTTCGGGACGCTCGACTTCGTGCCGGTGCTCGGGGGAGCGCAGAACCATCTGGCGTACGCGACGCCGATGGTCACCGCGATCACGCTCTTCTTCCTTCTGGGCGCGACCGGCAAGAGCGCGCAGCTCCCGCTTTACGTCTGGCTTCCGGACGCCATGGCCGGCCCGACGCCGGTTTCAGCGCTGATCCACGCGGCCACGATGGTCACGGCCGGCGTCTATCTGGTGGCTCGCTCCTCCGTGCTCTTCGCGCTTTCCCCGGTCGGGAGCGCCGCGGTCGCCGGTATTGGCGTGCTCACCGCGCTTTTCGCCGCGACGATTGCGCTGAAGCAGTACGACATCAAGAAGGTGTTGGCGTATTCCACGATCTCCCAGCTCGGCTACATGTTCGTGGGCGTGGGCGTGGGTGCATACTCGGCGGGCATCTTCCACCTGATGACGCATGCGTTCTTCAAGGCGTTGCTCTTTCTAGGCTCGGGCGCGGTGATCCACTCGATGCATCACGCCCTGCACCACACGCACAGCCACGCCGACGCGCAGGACATGCGAAACATGGGTGGGCTGAAGAAGCACATGCCGATCACCTGGATCGCGATGTGGATCGCCACGCTCGCGATCTCCGGCGTGTGGCCCTTTGCGGGTTTCTTCTCCAAGGACGAGATCATCTGGCAAGCGGGCGCATTCGGGGGCGCGGAACATGCGCCGTTCCCGGTGCTCTACAAGCTCTACTGGATCATCGCGCTGGCCGCGGCTCTGCTGACCGCGTTCTACATGACCCGTCTGATGGTCATGACCTTCCACGGCGAAAACCGCACGGGCACCGAGGAGGCCAAACACCTCCACGAGGCGCCCGCCGTGATGTGGATCCCACTCGTGGTTCTCGCGGTGCTTTCG
>JBBSOM010000008.1:0-18715 GCA_038259715.1 Longimicrobiales bacterium | reverse complement strand
GGCGGACGCGTCCGCCACCTCGACGTACGGCCAGCGCTACCTGTTCGCTCCGCTGCGGCAGGCCACGCTGTCCCTGGAGACGCGATTCAACTTCACGTTCACGCCGAAGCTCTCGTTCGAGCTGTACGCGCAGCCGTTCCTGTCCAGCGGGGACTACCTGGACGTCGGGTCGCTGAATGCCCCGCGAGGCTACACCTTCACGCCCTACCCGGGCAACGTTCCGAACAAGGACTTCAACTACCGGTCGCTGCGCGGCACCGCGGTTCTGCGCTGGGAATATCGCCCCGGCTCGACGCTGTACCTGGCATGGCAGCAGAGTCGAGCCGACTACGCCTACGGCATCGGCGACTTCGACTTCGAACGTGACCGCCAGGCGCTTTTCCGCGCCGTACCCGACAACATCTTCATCCTCAAGGCGAGTTACTGGCTGACGCTGTGAGGGTGGCGCATCAACGCCTATCTTGAGGCGTCTCCGCAACCCCATCTCCAGGTGAGTCCTTGAGCGTCGACGAGCCCGACCCGCCGGTTCATCGCATCAGTCGGATCGAGGACCGGGAGCAGCTTCTGGCCGAGGCTCTGGCCGACGTGGAGACGCGTGACGAACGGTACCGGATCGCGTTCACGGACGGGCCGAAGCGGGGACGTTGGAAGGTACCGGTGTCGCTGCTGGTCTTCGCGGTTGCTGGAACCCTCGCCCTCTTCCCTCCGGCACTGGCTGCCCCACCGCCTTTGCCGACTCCCGCGGTCGCTCAGCGGGAGCGTGGACTCCGCATCGCCGTCCTCCTTCAGGCCAAGCAGGTCGAAGTCTTCCGCGTTCGCCGGCGACGGCTGCCGGACGACCTCTCGGAGTTGCCGATCCATCTGCCCGGCCTCCGCTTCGTGCGATCCAACGGCCGGGTCTACCAGATTCTCGGGCGGCGCACCGACGGGTCCACACTCGTCTACGACTCGGCCCGTCCGCCACCCAGCCTCGATCGCGCGGCCGCCGCATGGCTGGGAGACGGCGCCCCGTGATCCACGGCGGTGACCGGGCCGGCCTGACCACCGGCGACGTGCTCCTCGCGCTCGCGGGGATGTCGATCATCCTGGCACTCGCCTACCCCTGGATGACAGATGCGCGACTTCGCCGCCGTGCCGATGACATCGCGGAGCAGGTGGAGGCCGTGCGCGCCGCGGCGGTGCGCTACCGCGAGGTGAAAGGAGCATGGCCTCCGAACGGCGAGGCCGGACAGGTGCCCGCGGAGCTGCGGGCGTTCGTCCCCGCCGACGTGCGGATGAGCGGAGAGGGCCATGAGATCGAGTGGAACTCCTGGGAGACCGTAACCGTTCCCAATGCTCCCGAAACGATCGACGTACCTTCCCCTAACGACGCGCCACCCCGTCCCGAGACGCTTACACCTCCCCCGCCGGTGTTCGGCCAACTGGCCGGTGTGACCGTCCTCGCCGGCAACGCACATCTCCTGGGCCTGCTGCTTCAGCGCTTCGGTGAAGATCGCTCCTTCGTGCGCGACTCGTCCTGGACGCTGCTGGTCTCGGTCGCGGACTCAGTCCGCTGAGCGAAGCTCCTGCGCGCCCCTACTCCGAGCGCATCGTGACCATCGGGTCGACGCGCGTACCGGCCCGCGCCGGAATCCAACTGGCCAGGAGCGCGGTCCCGGTCAGCACCGCCGCCGCCGCCGCGAGCGCGACAGGGTCGGTGGGGCTCACCTGGTAGAGCAGCGATCGCATGACGCGGGTCGTGACCACGGCCGCCAGAACTCCGAAGACGACGCCCCCCAGCACCATGCGCATGGACGCGAACATGACCATGCGCAGCACGCCGCCCGCGTCGGCACCGAGCGCCATGCGGATGCCCATCTCCCGGGTGCGGCGCGCCACACTGTACGACACCACACCGAAGATGCCGACGCCCGCGAGGATCAGCGCGACCAGACTGAAGCCGCCGAGCACAACCATCACGAAGCGCCGTGCGCCGAGCGATTCGGACACGTAGCTCGCCAGCGTCCGGATCCGCACCGGCACGTCGGGGTCGGCCGCCTGTAGGCGCTCGCGCAGCACCGGGGTGAGCGCGGCCGCGTCGCCATTGGACGCCTCGACCACGAGGTTGGCTTCATACGCCAGGCGGAAAGGCCGCTGTGTGTAGGGGAAGTAGAGCGTCGGATAGACATCGCGCGTCAGGTCACGGCTGCGCACATCCCCGACCACACCGATGACCTGAGCGAAGATCCGCTTGTCCCAGAAGTTGTCCATGCCGCCGCCCGTCACGGACCTCCCGATCGGATCCAGCCCGGGCCAGTACTTGTCCGCGAACGAGCGGCTCACGATGACCACGTGCTGGGCGTCGGCGCGGTCGCGGTCGTCGAAGTCACGGCCCTGCAGGAGCGGGATGTCGAGCGCGTCGAACGCGCCTGGACTCACGACCACATACCCGGCGACTGCATGCTTCTCCAGGTCTCCGTCGAGCTCGACGCGCCCGTTGGCCAAGCCGCTCTCGATCGGCACCGCCGTCATGAAGGCCGCGCTCGAGACATCCGGAAGCCGATTGAGCTCCGCGAGGAAGCTCTCGTAAAAGCGCTCGTGGTCCTCCGGCGTCGGGTACTTGATCTGCGATAGATCCATCGGGATCACGTCCACGTCGGAGGCGTCGAAGCCCGGGTCCTGTGCGAGCACGGTACGGAACGAGCGCACCAGCAACGCGGAACCCGCGAGCAATACCAGCGCGAGCGCCACCTCGGTTCCCACCAGGAACCTCCACACCAGTCCGCGCCCGTCCGCGGCGTTACCCCGGCTCCCGGAACGGAGGGCCTGTCCCGCCTCGGTGCGCGCAAGCCTCCGGGCCGGCAGCAGGCCGAACAGGAGCGCGGTCACGACCGCGATCAGGGCCGTGTAGCCGAGCACGCCGGCGTCGATTCCGACCTCGGAGAGCCGGGGCAGGAACGTCGGACTCGCACGACGGATGGCGTGCACGACCGCAAAGGCGACGCCAACCCCCGCCGCTCCCCCGAGAGCCGACAGGAGCAGGCTCTCGGTCAGGAGCTGCCGCGCGATGCGTCCGCGGCCTGCCCCGAGTGAAGCGCGCACGGCCAGTTCCCTGTGTCGGGCGGTTCCACGAGCCAGCAGCGTACTCGCCAGGTTCGTGCACGCGACGAGCAGCACAAGCCCGGCGGCACCCAGCAGCAGGAGGAGCGGGCCGCGCACGTCTCCCACGACCTCGTCCACCAGAGGCACGGTGGTCGCGCCGGCCGCGAGGAAGTCGGGATCGTCGTCCGGGGACTGCAGAACGATGCGCTTGGTCAACGCGTCCATCTCTTCACGAGCGCGCTCCACGCTCACGTTGGGCTTGAGGCGCGCGACCACGTTCCAGTTGTGGGAGGTGCGGCTGTCCGACTGGTTCTGGGACTCCGCCGGCGTCCAGATCTGCGTGTCGGTGGGGTATCCCCCTCCGTCGGGAATGACGCCGACCACGCGCACGTGCTGCCCCGTGATCTCCAGCGAATAGCTGTCCAGGGGCCGCCCGCCCAGGTCGTTCATCCAGAACGACCGGCTGACCACCACGACCGCCTCCGTCCCAGGCACGTGGTCGTCGGGCGTCGTGAGCCGGCCCTGGACGGGCTGACCGGGAAAGACCTTCCAATAGTCCCGCCCGATCGTGGACAGAACGCCCTGCACCGGCTTTTCACCGCCGAGCACCGTCGTCCGGAAGGAGCTGAGCGCCGCCAGCCCGGTAAAGCTGGTGTTCTGGTCGCGCCAGTCGATGTAGTTCGGATACGCCACGTCCATCGTGCCGCCCTGATTGCGCGTCTCCTTGATCCACACCAGTTGATCAGGGCGCTCGAAGGCGAGCGGGCGGAGCAGGACCCCGTTCACGACCGAGAAGATCGCCGTGTTGGCGCCGATCCCGAGGGCGAGCGTCACCAGGGCAACCACCGCGAAGCCCGGGCTCTTGATGAGCGTGCGCACCGCGTAGCGCAGGTCCTGCCAGATGGCTTCCATCGTCCTCGTCCTCCTCACCGCCCGTTGATGACTCTTCATGAGAGTCCGGCAGCGCCCGGCCACCGACTCCCGATCTCCGAACACGCGCGCCGCCTCGGCACGCGCCGCCGAGGGGTCCCACCCCTCGGCCTCCAGCTCCTCGGCGCGCATGTCCAGATGGGCGCGGATCTCCCGATCCACATCCTCACCCGGGGAAAAGCGCGCGAAGACCTTCTGCCGTCTTCCACCACCCCCACCGCCCCGTTCCGGGCTCATCCGGAGGCCTGCACCTCCAACACCCTGCCCATCGCTTCCACGTACCGCTGCCAGCGTCTTACCTCTGACCGGAGTTCGGCTTCACCCCCCGGCGTGAGCCGGTAGAACCTGGCCTCGCGCCCTGTGTCCGTGAGGCCCCACTCGGCCTCGACGAGTTCACGTTTCTCCAGGCGACGCAACGCCGGATACAACGCTCCTTCTTCGACCTGGAAGGCGTCGCCGGTCGTTTCGCGCAGCCAGCGCGACACCGCATACCCGTGCATGGCTCCGCGGCTGAGGGTCTTGAGGACGAGAACGTCGAGCGTCCCCTTGATCAGCTCCAATGAAGGTTCCGACATCTTCGGTTTCCGGGAACGGGAGGAGTACAACGGCTCCGACCTCGATGCCTCAGCAGTCATAGGCATAAGACTACCAGGGGTACGGATGGGTTGGAACAAAGGTTTCGCGTCCACGGCGTGAAGCGGGCGCTGCGGCTGGCCGCCGTGTCGGGCACGGGCCGGATTTCATTGGGCATCGTTATCTCCCCCCGGGGACCGGGCCTGTAACTGTGCCGGTGGTGGTCGGGGCGGTGTACGCGCTCGCGGCATTGTGCCGATAGACCAACTCACCGCCGGAGTGACCGACGCGAGCGACAGCGAGCACCAAGGCCGCCGCGCCGACCGCAGCCGTGATGCGTGCCGTCCGTCCGATCACGCCGCCTACGAGGCCGATGCCGGTCACCAGGAGAAGCACACCTGAGAGCGTGAGGAACAGTTCAGCCGCATCCTCGTGCGTGTTGAGGGCCTGGTCCGGTACGACGTTCTCCACGCGATCTTCCTGACTCTCGCCCGTCTCCACGGCAACCCACGCGCTGAGCGCAAGTGCGGCCGACAGGGCAAGGGGAATGGCCCACGTGCGGCGGAAGCGCGCGCCGCGCCGGATGGCCCAGAGCGCGCCGAACGCGAAGATGGGCAGCAGGAAGGCGAGTACGATCGGGAAGTGGACAATGGCCGGGTGAAGCGGGTCGGGAAGCATGGGTCTCTCTCCATCAAAGGTTCGACGGAAAGTTCGACCGACCCAGGGCACCAGGATATCCGACGTCCGACGTAGACGCCCCGTTCCGGCGCCTGATCGGGCAAAGGACGGAGAAGCCGGCAGGCCCGTGCCCCGTCCTGATGCAAATGACGCATACCCTTCCCTCCCGCTTGGGCGAGAGGGGCGCCAGCTAACGGTTGCCGCCGCCCAGCGCCTTGAGGCGTGCCTCGACGCGCCGATTCCCGGGCTGGATCGCGAGGGCCTTCTTGTAGTTCTCAATGGCCTTGACCGTATCCCCGATCTGCTCGGCGATCGCGCCCATCGCGGCGAACGTGGCCGCCGACGTCGGATTGTACTCCGCGTTCAGCATGAGGAGCTTGGTCGCGGCATCCGGGTTGTCCTTGGCGAGGCCCTCGGCAAGGCTCACCAGGGGCCGGTCCGAGAAATCGTACGCGGCTGAACCGTAGTACTTCTCCCGGAGGGTCCGGTACTTCTGGATCGCCGTATCGACGTCGTCCGATTCCATCGTCGTCTGGACGATCTGTTCGATGGGCTCAGGACGCGACACACCACGATGGCACGTGTTGCACGTGACGCTCACATTGGGCTGCCTGCGCTCGGGCAGCTGCGCCAGGTAGTCGCCGTTGATCGCGCTGACCATCTTCAGCATCTCACGCGCCTTCAGTTTCATCGGCTTGTCGTCCGACGCGAAGTCGTACGTGCTCAGGGGCTTCCCTTCTTCTCCGACGTGGCATGTGCTGCAGCGAACGCCCAAAGCCCCCGTGAAGCCACGCATGACAGCGACGACCTGCGCGCGCGACATGTCTTTCGGGAGCACCTTCAGGTTCTTCGGCGCCTCCTCCTGAGCGGCCAGAGGGCCCGTCGCCGGAAGGGCGAGAGCGAGAACCAGCAGCGCCCGCCACGCGGCGGCGCGGAGGGGGTATCGGCGGACGGAATGCCCGGTGACACTTTGCACCATGGGAGGGTTCTCCGGCTCAGATTGTTCGACCGTGGACTGGTTCAGGCACGCGGACCGACGACATCTTACAACGACCCACAGTAGTGATCGAGATCATGATTCGCACGCAGCGCAGACCCGACATCGACCAGACCACCGTCGCCACCGCCGTCGCCGAAGGCTTCGGCCTGCGTGGCGTACTCAGTCCGCTCCCCGGCGAGCGCGACCGGAATTTCCTCTTCCGCGACGACGACGGCCGGAGTTGGGTGGTGAAGGTCACGTCGCCGGAGGAGCCGGATGCGCAGTTGGTCTTCGAGAGCCGCCTGATCGAGATGCTCACGGAGAGCCCAGCTCCCGGGACTGGACGGGCTTGGGAGGCAACGCGGACCGCACCCCTTCTCCCCGTCCCATCGCTCCGGCCCACGCGCATGGGCGATGCAATCCTGCGCTGGCCGTCTCCCGAAGGGGATCCATGGCGGATCCGCGTCCTCTCCCATCTCCCGGGGCGGGTCTTCGCGGACGTCCGGCCGCACACGTCCGCGCTCCTGATGGATCTGGGTCGGCGCGTGGCCGAGTTGACCCTGCGCCTGGCCGATGTCGACATGGAGCACCCCACGCGCGACGCGTTCGTCTGGGCGCTGGAGAACGCGGGCGAGGTCATGGAGGACGGCAGGGCCACGCTCCCGCTCGAGCGGCGGGACCTCGTCGACGCGGCCGCCACGGGCTTTCGCGAAGTCGAAGCCCGCCTCCACGCGCTGCCTCGCCAGCTCATCCACGGCGACTTGAACGACCACAACCTTCTGGTCGACGACGACGGCCGCATCTCGGGCGTCCTGGACTTCGGGGACGCACACCGTGCGCCGGCGGTCTTCGATCTGGCCATCGCGGTCGCCTATGCGGTGCTCGACCAGGCCGATCCGCTCCAGGCGGCGGCACACATGGTCGCCGGCTACCACGCGGTGCGGCCGCTCGACGACCTGGAGTTGGACGTCCTCTTCCCGCTCGTGCGGGCGCGGCTCGGCGCGTCGGTGATGGTCGCGGCGTCGCGCCGTGCCGACTCGGACGACGTGGACGACTACCTGCTCGTTTCGGAGCGGCCCGCCTGGCGCGTCCTCGAGGAGACGTCCGGCGTCCACCCCCACTTCGCGCGAGGGGTCTTCCGGTACGCGTGCGGCCTCGAGCCGTGTCCCCGCGCCCCCCAACTCGTCGCGTGGATGCACGACCACGCCGATTCCGCACCGGTCATGGACGTGCCTCCTGAGCCCCGGCAGACGCTGGTCCTCGATCTGAGCGTGGCCAGTCCGTCGGTGACCGGCCGCGACACCGACGACACGGAGGCGTTCACGCGCCGCGTCTTCCAGGAAATAACGCGCGCCGGCGCGACGCTGGGCGTGGGCCGCTACCGGGAACCCCGCGGCCTCTACCTCACCGACGCATTCGCGGGCCGGCCGGCCGAGATGCCCGAGCGGCGCACCGTCCACATGGGTATCGACCTCTTCGATCGGGCGGGCGCCGCGGTGCGCGCCCCGCTAGACGCCGTGGTCGTGAGCGCCCATGACAACGCGGGCCGCCTCGACTACGGACCCACGGTCATCCTCGAACACGACACGCCCCACGGCCCGTTCTGGACGCTGTACGGCCATCTCGAGCGCCAGTCGATCGCGGCGCTCGCGGCCGGCGACACGGTCGCGCGCGGGCAGCCGTTCGCGCGCGTCGGGCCGTACCCCGAAAACGGGGATTGGCCACCGCACCTGCACTTCCAGATCATGACCGATCGCCTCGGCATGGCCCACGACTTTCCAGGTGTGGCGGCGCCCCGCGAGGTGGAGGTCTGGGGCTCGTTCTCCCCCGATCCGAACCTGCTGCTGCGCCTGCCGCACGAGACGACGTGGCGCCCGCCGTCCGACCTCCAGACACGCCGGCAGCGCCTGCTGGGCCCGAGCCTGAGCCTGTCCTACCCGGAGCCCATCCACGCCGTCCGCGGCCGGGGCGCGTCGCTCTTCGACGTCATGGGCCGCGAGTACCTCGACGGCGTCAACAATGTCGCCCACGTCGGACACGAACACCCACGGGTCGTGGAAGCCGGCCGCCGGCAGATGGGCGTGCTCAATACGAACACGCGCTACTTGCACGAGACGGTCCTCGCGTACGCGGAACAGCTCACTGCGCTCCTCCCCGACCCGCTCTCGGTGTGCTTCTTCGTCAACTCGGGGAGCGAGGCCAACGAACTGGCGCTGCGCATGGCGCGCACGGTCAGCGGGGGGCGGGGTGTCGTTGCGCTGGAAGGCGGCTATCACGGCAACACGCAGGGCCTCGTCGATGTCAGCCACTACAAGTTCTCGCACGCGGGAGGCTCGGGACCGCCCGCGTGGGTACGCGCTGCCGCGATGCCGGAGGACTATCGAGGCCGCTATCGCCGCGACGATCCGGAACGGGCCGGGAAGTACGCCGGTCACGTCGCAGACGCTTGTGCCGAGCTTTCGGACGCAGGATACCCACCGGCGGCTTTCCTCGCCGAAACGCTGCTTTCGTGCGGCGGGCAGGTCGAGTTGCCGCCAGGATACCTGGACGCCGCGTATGCGCATGCACGGGCGGCCGGCGCGCTCTGCATCGCGGACGAGGTGCAGGTGGGTTTCGGCCGGGTCGGCTCGCACATGTGGGGCTTCGAGACCCAGGGCGTCGTGCCGGACATCGTGACGCTCGGCAAGCCCATCGGGAACGGACACCCGCTCGGCGCCGTGGTCACGACGCGTGCGATCGCCGACCGCTTCGCCAACGGCATGGAGTACTTCAGCACCTACGGCGGCAACCCCGTGTCGGCCGCGATCGGCCTTGAGGTGCTCGACGTGCTGCGCGACGAGGCATTGCAGGAGCACGCCTTCGACGTCGGCGGCGCGCTGAAGGGAGCGCTCACCAGGCTCATGGAGCGGCACGCCGCCATCGGCGATGTGCGCGGGCTCGGCCTCTTCCTGGGGGTGGAGTTCGTCGCCGACCGTGATGCGCGCAACCCCGCCCCGGCCCAAGCCCGCTACGCGGTGGCCCGCATGAAGGAGCACGGCATCCTGCTCTCGACGGACGGTCCTGACGACAACGTCATCAAGATCAAGCCGCCTATGGTATTTTCGAGCGGCGACGCCGAACGCGTGGTCGCGACGCTCGATCGCGTGCTGGACGAAGACTCAGTGGGAAACGCGAAAAGGTAGAGAGAAGCCGATCCATCCCGTATCCGCGCGGGGAACTCCCCCCTGACGAATCGGTACCACGCCCGACTATGCGCCATTGCCGCCGTCCACGCGCCCTCCTCGCTGCCTTCAGCCTGGCCGCTCTTACGCTGTCTTGGTCAGAAACGGTCTGGGCGTCGACCTGCATGGTGGGCACGGACATGACCGCCGAAGCGAGCGACATTCCTGCGCGGCCCCCAAGCGCTACCCACTGTCCGGACATGGGTGCAAGAGACTCCGGTGACGCCGGCCAGGGGCAGCGCCCCGCACACTGCCCGTTCAGCGCGCCCGACGCGGCCCGCTTCTGTGGGGGCATCGCGTCGTTGCCTGCGCCGCACATCGAGATGGTTGTCGCATCGGCGGATGGCGTCATGGTCGAGCCGTCCGAGCCCCTCGTCGCCACGCTCCTTCTGACGCGGCCCTTCTTCCGCCCTCCCAGGGCGTAGCCTCCGGCCGGTCGCCCGGCCCGCTCCCGACATCCCCCGCCCGGATCCTTCAGACCCCGGGCGACGCGCGCATGTCGGGCCCCCTACGTCTACGTCCCACGCATGACCGGAGGTCCATTCCATGTGCTGTCGAATCATCCGCCTGAGCACCGTGCGAGGATGCCTGATCGTCGCCGCATTCCTGGGGTCACACCCCGGCGCTCTGCGCGCACAGGACGTCACGCTCAACCACTTGCTCGCGGAGGCCGACTCAGCCAATCCGGCAGTCACTGCAGCCAGCCGGACGGCCGCGGCCGCGGCGGCTCGTGTGCCTCAGGCGGGTGCGCTGCCCGACCCGACTGTCGGGATCGGCGCCATGAACGTTCCGGTGTCGTCTCCGGGTCTGTCAGGCGACATGATGACCATGGCACAGCTTCAGGTGGGCGCGCGCTTGCCGTGGCCGGGTAAGCTCTCGCTGCGGGAGCAAGCCGCTCGCCTGGAGGCGGAGGCATCTTCGCTGGACGCGGAGCAGGTCCGTCAACAGGTGCGCGCGGACGTGAAGGCGGCATACTTCGACGTATACTTCCTCGATCGCGCTGCGGAGATCACGCGCCGAAACGCCGGGCTCCTCACCGACTTCACGCACCTCACCGCTACCCGCTACGCGGTAGGAACGGGCGCCCAGCCCGACGTGTTGAAGGCCCAGGTAGAGCGGGCGGGCCTCGAAAATCAACTCGTCACGCTCCGCGATCGACGAACCGCGGAAGCCGCGCGCCTCAATGCCCTGCTCGGTCGGGCCCCGGACACGCCATTGCCTCCCCCAGCGCTACCCGAGGGGGTGCGGCAGGCTGCCCTGGAACGAAGCCCAGACGCGGGTTACTTCACGTCCGCCGCGCTCTCCGACGCGCTTTCCGGCGTCACGGTCACCGCTGAGGGCGACCCCGCGGGCGATGATGGTCCGCTCGCGTCCCCTGCCGAACTACGCCGCCGCGCCCTGGCTCACAATCCGCGGATCCTCGCGGACGCGCTCCGGTTGGAAGCGGACGAACGGGGCGTCTCGCTGGCGCGCAAGGCCACACTCCCCGACGTGAGCGTGTCCGCCGGATACAGTCGTCGGGCCGGACGGGGTGACTTCTTCAGCGTGATGGTTTCCGCGCCCGTCCCGGTCTTCTCAGGCCGCAAACAGGACCAGGGCGTTCTCGAGCAGGCAGCCGTGCTCGCCGCCCGCGAAGCCGGCCACCAATCTCTGGTGGACGACGTGAACGCCCGCATTACGTCGCTCTCGGCAGAGCTACGCCGCGCACGAGCCCAGATCGTGATCCTCGATGAGGCGATCCTGCCGCAAGCCGAGACGGCGCTCTCCTCTGCTACGACTTCCTACCAGGTCGGGCGCGTCGACTTCCTTACGCTGCTGGACGCGGAGGTGACGCTGTACCGGCACCAACTCGCCTATCACCGGCTCCTGGCCGATTTCGCAAAAAGCATGGCGGCATTGGAACGCGCCGTGGGCACGGAGGTGCTGCGATGACCCGCACTTGGAAGTTGAATGGGCCGCTCGCGGCCTGGGCGGTGCTCCTGGCCGGCGCCTTCGGCTGCTCCGGCCGCTCAGGCGCCCCCGACACGTCGGGCATGGACATGACCGGCATGGATAGCGCGGCGACCCGGGATACGGCGATGAAGGGAATGGACATGTCCGGCATGGGCATAGGCGGTCCCGCCAACGGCTCCGTACAGCTCACGGCCGGGGATGTCACGACGTTCGGCATCACGTTCGGCACTGCCGAGGACCGGACGCTCATGCGCAAGATCCGCACGGTTGGTGCGGTGGGCTTCGACGAGACCCGCATGACGTACGTGGCGCCCAAGTTCGGCGGGTGGGCCGAGCGCCTGCACGTGGACTTCACGGGCCAGCGCGTCCGGAAGGGCCAGCCGCTCCTCGACGTCTACTCGCCTGAATTGGTGACGGCGCAGGAGGAGGTCCTGCTGGCGGCGGGAATGGCCGCAAGGGTCGGCGACAGCCGCGTGGACGGCGTAGGCGACGGGGCGCGGGACCTGCTGGCCTCCGCGCGCCGCCGCCTGTCGTACTGGGACGTCCGTGAAGAGGACATCGACGGCCTGCTGGATAGCGGCGAGGTCCATAAGACGCTGACCCTCTATGCTCCGGCGTCCGGCGTAGTGATGGAGAAGCACGTTCTCCAGGGCCAGGCGTTCCAGGCCGGCACCAACCTCTACATGATCGCGGATCTGTCCGAGGTGTGGATCGACGCCGAGGTCTTCGAGTCCGACGTAGCTCTGGTGCGTGAAGGCATGCCGGTGGAGATCACCGTGGATGCGCTCCCGGGCCGCGTGCTCCACGGGTCCGTGTCCTACGTCTACCCGACGCTTCAGGACCGAACGCGCTCCATGCGCGCCCGCATTCAGGTGCCCAACCCGGGGGGCAGACTGAAGCCTGGCATGTACGCGACCGTGACGCTGAGCGCCGACCTGGGCCGAAGCCTCACGGTCCCGACGTCCGCCGTGCTCCACACCGGCAACGCCGCCATCGCGTTCGTGGACATGGGCGCGGGTCAGATCATGCCCCATGAGCTACGGCTGGGCCTTTCGGGCGAGAAGTACGTGCAGGTGCTCGAGGGGCTGGAGGCGGGGCAGCGCGTGGTGACGTCCGCGCAGTTCCTCCTGGACTCGGAGTCGAATCTCGCCGAGGTGATGAAGTCCATGATGACGCAGATGAATACGTCCGACATGGGCGACATGGACATGGGCGGGATGAAGATGCCGCCGGACAGCACCGGGGGGCGTTGACCATGCTCGGACGAATCATCGAGTGGTCCGTCGCCAACCGCACGTTCGTAGTGCTCGGCACCCTCGCGCTGGTCGGCGCGGGAGGATGGGCGATGGCCACCACGCCGGTGGACGCGATTCCGGATCTGTCCGACGTCCAGGTGATCGTGCTGACGGAGTGGAAAGGGCAGGGACCGCAGGTGGTGGAGGATCAGGTGACCTACCCGCTCTCCACGGAGATGCTGAAGGTCCCCAGGACAAAATACGTGCGCGGCGTCAGCCAGTTCGGCCGTTCGTTCGTGTACATCGTTTTCGATGACGACGTGGATATGTACTGGGCGCGCTCGCGCGTACTGGAGTACTTGAACGGTCTTCGCGACCGTCTTCCGCAAGACGTGCAACCGCAGCTCGGACCGGACGCCACCGGTGTCGGGTGGGTGCTTCAGTACGCGTTGGTCGACCATACCGGAACCTACGACAACGCCCAGCTAAGAAGCCTGCAGGACTGGAACGTACGCTACCAACTCACGGCGGTCCCGGGCGTGAGCGAGATCGCCACTCTCGGCGGCTACGAGAAGCAGTATCAAGTGGAGCTCGAGCCGGAACGGCTTCTGGCCTACGGAATCCCTGCCTCCCGCGTGATCGAGGCGATCGGCGCGTCGAATCTCGATGTCGGTGGGCGGGTCCTCGAGCTCGGTGGAAGTGAGTACATGGTGCGGGGGCTGGGATATCTGGGTTCCGTCCAGGACATCGAACAGGTGGCCGTAGGCGGCGGCGCAGGCGGTACCCCGGTGACGGTACGCGACGTGGCTCGCGTGCATGTGGGTCCGGAGATCCGGCGCGGTATCGCCGACCTGGCGTCGCGGGCGGACGACGGCGCCATCCGGCAAGGCGAGGTCACCACCGGCTTCGTCGTCATGCGTTTCGGGGAGAATCCGCTGGCTGTGATCCGCCGGGTCAAGGCGCGCATTGCCGAAGTGCAGCGTTCGCTGCCCGAAGGCGTGGAGATCGTGGTGGGATACGACCGGAGCGACCTCATCCACCGGGCGATCACGGCGCTCCGCGGCAAACTCGTCGAGGAGAGCATCGTGGTGGCGTTGGTGGCTGTCGTGTTTCTGCTCCACGCCCCGAGTGCTCTTGTGGCGATCCTCACGCTACCGGTGGGGGTCCTCACGGCGTTCCTCGTCATGCGCGGGCTGGGCGTGAACGCCAACATCATGAGCCTGGGGGGAATCGCCATCGCCCTGGGCGCGATGGTGGACGCGGCCATCGTCATGATCGAAAACCTGCATCACCACATCGAACGTAACGAGCGTGAAGGGCGGTCCGTCCCCCGGTGGCAGGTCGTCACCGACGCGTCCCGGGAGGTGGGCCCGGCGCTCTTCTTCTCACTCCTCATCATCACGTTGAGTTTCCTGCCCATCTTCGCTTTGGGCGCTCAGGAAGGGCGCTTGTTCAGGCCTCTCGCACTGACCAAGACGCTGTCCATGGCCGCCGCCGCCCTGCTGTCCGTGACGTTGGTGCCCGTCGCCATGGGCGCGTTCATCCGCGGAGGCGTCAGACCCGAGGCGAAAAGCCCCGTCAACCGACTCGCGTTGGCGATCTACCGGCCCGTCATCGCGTTCGTGCTGCGGCGCCCCCTGTGGATCCTGGCGGGGGCCACGGCACTCCTGCTGGTCACCGTACTGCCGTACCGCCGCCTCGGTAGCGAGTTCATGCCGCCCCTGGTGGAGGGAACGGTGATGGACATGCCCTCGCTCTTCCCTGGAGTGGGGACCGCTCAAGCCAAGCGGATCCTCCAGCAACGCGACAGCGCGATGGCTTCGGTTCCAGAAGTCGCGTCGGTGTGGGGCAAGGTCGGGCGCGCGAACACCGCCACCGACGCTGCACCCATGTCGATGTTGGAATCGATGGCGATCCTGAAGCCTGAGTCGGCGTGGCGCAAAGGCGTCGACTACGATTCGCTCGTTTCGGAGCTGGACGGGCGGGTACGCACGCCCGGTGTAGCCAACATGTGGTCCATGCCCATCAAAAACCGGCTGGACATGCTCGCCACCGGCATCAAGACGCCCGTGGGCATCAAGATCTTCGGCCCGGACCTACAGACACTGGAGCGCATCGGCAAGCAAATCGAGGGGCTGCTTCCCGGCGTGCCCGGAACCCGTTCGGTCTTCGCCGAGCGAGCCGTCGGAGGGCGGTATCTGGACGTGGTCGTCGACCGTGAGGCCGTGGCCCGGTACGGCTTGGCGGTGGCCAACGTCCAGCACAGCATCATGGCCGCCGTCGGCGGCCTCAACGTGACGCGCACCGTGGAGGGAAGGGAACGCTACAGCGTGAATGTGCGCTATGCGCGGGGGCTCAGGAGTGACGCCCAGTCCATCGGACGAGTCCTGGTGGCCACCCCCCAAGGCACGCAGGTGCCTCTGTCGCAACTGGCCGACATCCGCTTCGACGCGGGGCCACCGATGATCAAGAGTGAGAACGCCCTCCCCAACAGCATCGTCTACGTGGACGTCGCCGGCCGCGACATCGGAGGTTATGTGACCGAGGCCAGGACCCTCCTGGAGCGTCGCCTCTCCCTGCCCGCGGGCTACCGGATCGAATGGTCCGGACAGTTCGAGGCCATGCAGCGGGCGAACCGAACGCTCCGCATCGTCATTCCCATTACGCTGGGCATCATCCTGCTGCTCCTCTACATCAATTTCGGAACCCTCGCCGAGAGCCTGATCGTCATGGCGTCGGTGCCCTTCGCGCTGGTCGGGAGCGTCTGGCTCCTCTGGGCGCTCGACTACAACCTATCTGTGGCCGTCTGGGTCGGACTCATCGCGCTGGCCGGTGTCTCGGCGGAGATCGCGGTCATCCTGTTGGTATACCTGAACGAGGCCTTCGAGGGGCGTTCGGGTAAAGGCAGGCCCGGAACGCGGGCCGAGCTCCGGGAGGCCGTGGGAGAAGGCGCGGGCCGCCGGGTGCGGCCGGTGCTCATGACCGCGGTCGCCGTCATCGCCGGCTTGCTCCCCATCATGTGGGGTGGCGGGACCGGAGCGACCGTCATGAAGCGTATCGCGGCGCCGATGGTGGGCGGGATGATATCTGCCACGCTGCTTACGCTGGTGGTGGTGCCCGCCCTGTACGTGCTGTGGAGGGGACGTTCGTTGCAGGAGGAGGCCGGCATACGCGTAGACCGGCAGTAGCTCTCGTTCGGTACCACAACACCACTCGGCCGACATATGTGTTTCGGGAAATCCGCACCTTCTTCCACTGGACTTCACCAATGTTTACCCTACTGAACGCCGTCTCTCAAGCCCTCTACATGGCCGTCGCCATGGGCTGGGAGATCCTCTGGGGCCTCATTCTGGGCTTCACAGTGTCGGCCGTGGTCGACGTGCTGGTATCCAAGGCCGAAATGCAGCGGCTGATGCCGGACAACTCGGTCAAGTCCATCACCCGTGCGTCGGCGCTGGGGGCCGCATCGTCCTCGTGCTCTTATGCCGCGGTGGCCGTGGCCCGTTCCATCTTCCGAAAGGGCGGGGACTTCACAGCGGCCATGGCCTTTCAGTTCGCCTCGACCAACCTGGTCATCGAGCTGGGCGTGCTGCTGGTGGCCCTGATGGGATGGAGCTTCGGTGCGGCGGAGTTCGTCGGTGGCCCGATCATGATCGCGCTCCTGGTGGTGATGTTCCGCCTGATGCTGCGGCCGAAGATGGTGGACGCCGCCCGCGAACAAGCCGAAAAAGGCCTCCAAGGAAAGATGGAGGGCCATGCGGGCATGGCCACTGCGGAGAAGAGCGGGAGTTGGAGTCAACGCCTACGGTCGGAGGAAGGCTGGACCGAGATCAGCCACTTCTTCGCCATGAACTGGTCGATGCTGTGGAAGGAGATTGCGCTCGGCCTGCTGATCTCCGGCACACTCGGAGCCCTCGTGCCGGATACCTTCTGGCAAGCCTTGTTCTTCTCCAATGATCCCCTGCTCTCCAAGCTCTGGGGACCTGTGGTCGGGCCGCTCATCGCCGTCGCTTCCTTCACGTGCTCCATCGGCAACGTGCCCCTCGCCGCGGTGTTGTGGAACGGAGGCATCAGCTTCGGGGGCGTCACGGCATTCATCTTCGGCGACCTGATCATCCTGCCGATCCTGAACATCTACAGGAAGTACTACGGCGGCCGGATGAGCCTTTTTCTGTTGGGAACCTTCTATGCGGCCATGGTCATCGCCGCCCTCGCCGTCGAAGCGATTTTCGGCCTGTTCGGCTGGATCCCCGAAGCGCGTCACGCCAACGTTGGCCAGGCGGCGTTCTCCCTGAATTACACGACGGTGCTCAATGTCCTGGCGCTGGCGCTCGCTGGGTGGCTGTACGCGCGCTACCGCCGTACAGGGGGGCCGGAAATGATGCGCGCGATGCGCGATGGCTGAGGCGACGAGGTGACCGGCCCGGCATCAACTGGACGATCATCATATCGCCCACCTGTTCGAGACCGGCTTGGAGCACGTCCGTGAGTAAGACGGCGCCGCCTGAGTCGGCGGACCTTGTGGAAGTCGTGTTTCGCGTCGAGCGAATGGATTGTGGGAACTGCGCCCGGATGATCCAGGACCGCCTCCACACGGTTGCGGGCGTCCATGCGGCCCAAGGCCTGCCGGTGAACCGCCGCCTCCGTGTGCTCATCGATCCGACCGTGGTGGACGCGGAGGCGATCCGCGAAGAGGTGGGACGTCTGGGCTACGCCGCCCGCGTCGACGAGGGCCGGCGCGACAGCGCCTCCGCAATGGCGGCATGGACGGGCCCGGAGGCGATACGCACTTGGATCTCCGGCGCCCTGATGGGGGTCGCTCTCCTGTTGCGTTGGCTGGGCCCCGAGCCGCTGCTCCTGACGCTCCCGCTCCACGATCTCCACCCGGCGGATCTGATCTTCATGACCGCGGCCCTGGTGGGCGGATGGAACTTCTTCCCGAAGGGGATCCGTTCGGCGCTGGCCCGTTCCCTGGACATGAACTTCCTCATGACCGTGGCTATCCTCGGTGCCGTGGTCGTCGGCGAGACGCTAGAGGCGGCGGCCATCGCCTTCCTCTTCTCTCTGGCGGAACTGCTGGAGGGATTTTCTGTGGACCGCGCCCGCCGCTCCATCGAGTCCCTGTTCGAGCTGGCGCCGGAGACCGCGGTGGTTCTGGTAGACGGACAGGAAGTGCGCCGTTACGTGGAGGAGTTGAGGCCCGGCGACCGGGTCGTGGTCCGGCCGGGAGAACGCATTCCCGTGGACGGCCGCGTGGACGAGGGCGCCTCGGCGGTGGACCAATCCGCGGTGACCGGCGAATCCATGCCGGTGGAGAAGGGGGTGGGCGACGACGTCTTCGCGGGAACGGTGAATGCCCAGGGGCACCTTCGTGTGCGTGTGGAGAAGGCCGCGGCGGACACCACGCTGGCGCGCATGATCCGCCTCGTCGAAGAGGCGGAGGGGAGCCGGACCCGAAGCGAGCGCTTCGTGGAGCGGTTCGCCCGAGTGTACACGCCCGCCGTGGCCCTCGGGGCTGTGCTCATCGCGTTCGGCCCACCCCTCGTGGCGGGCGCCCCCTTCACCCTCTGGTTCGTGCGCGGGCTGACCCTGCTCGTCATCGCGTGCCCGTGCGCGCTCGTCATCTCGACGCCCGTGGCGGTGGTGAGCGGCGTGACCGCGGCCGCCCGCAACGGCGTCCTCATCAAGGGGGGCGCGCATCTGGAGGCCATGGCAGACGTGCGCGTGGTCGCCTTCGACAAGACGGGCACACTCACCCGGGGCCACCCCGAAGTAGTGGATGTGGTACCCGGGTCAGGGTCCGGGCTCGGCGAGGTGGACGTTCTCCGTCAGGCGGCCGCGTTGGAGAGTCGCTCCGAGCATCCGCTGGCCCGGGCGGTCGTCCAGGCCGCGAGGGAACGCGGGGCGGATCACTCCGCTATGGATGTGCGGGACTTCGAATCCATCCCCGGACGGGGTGTGCGCGGCCTCGTGGACGGCGAGCGCCTCCTCGTCGGGCGGCCCGAGCTGTTCGGGGAGCTGGCCGCCGTGGAAGACGCACTCCACCGGCTCCGCCGGCAGGGGCG